>NZ_NQWI01000119.1 GCF_002532535.1 Candidatus Viridilinea mediisalina | reverse complement strand
CGGTGTTGCCATTGCCCGCCGCATCCTGGGCAACATCCGCGCCAATGTTGACCGTGACATCCCCTTGCTCGTCGGGGATGACCGTGAAGCTATAGGTCGCCCCGCTGCCCGTGAAGCCGCTCACGCTGCCATTGCTGACCGTGAGATCACCGGCGACAAAGCCGCTCACATTCTCGCTAAAGGTGACCGTCACCGGAATGGTGCTGTTGGTTGGGTTGGGGGCCGGACTACTCAGCGTGACCGTGGGGGCGATGCGATCCACCGCATAGACCTCACCCGTGAAATCGCCATTGCCCGCACCAGAGCCACCCAGCGGCACCGGCGGGCTGTCGGTGGTGCCAATCGTGTCATTATCAACGAGATTGAGTCCAATCGTACCCGTGGCGTCAGCAACGGTCGTCACCGTGACCGTCCAGGTGCTGCCACTGCCAGCGACACTGCTGATCGTCGCCCCGTTCTGCCGATCTGTCGTGGCAAGTACAAAGTCGCCCGCACCCACCCCGCTCACCGGCATATTGAAGGTGACGGTAAAGGCGACCGTCGCCGCATTGGTGGGCGAGGCGCTCGCACGGCTGATGCTCAGCACAGCGGGCATGGCCTCATACGGGCCGAGGTCGATCGTGCCATCAATGATGCGCGGGTTGCCATCCAAGTCGGTCGTGCTACTGTTGGCACCATTATCGCCCGCGTTAATTAGCAGCGAGGTGAGTTGTAGGCGGTAGTTGCCGGTAGTGGTGGGGGCTGCCGTCGCCAGGATGGGGTTGACGAAGCGCGGGTCATTGGCGGCGTCGGTACCATCGAGGTTCGTACCGCCGGGGTTCAGGCTCTGGACGAGGGAGTAGCTGTAGGTGGCAGATCCACTGACCTGGCTATTATTGCCCCAGATGATGCTATTGGCGAAACTCGGCGTGCTGGCACTGTTGTAGACCCCGCCGCCGTTCACTCCCGCCTGATTGCCGCTGATGGTGACGTTGCTGAAGCTCGGCGTGCCGCCATTGTTGAAGACCCCGCCGCCGTCGTTGGTCGCCCGATTGCCGCTGATGGTGATGTTGGCGAAGCTCGCATTGCTGGAACTGTTGAAGACCCCGCCGCCGTTCCAGTTCGCCTGATTGTCGCTGATCGTGACGTTGCTGAAGCTCGGCGTGCCGCCATTGTTGTAGACCCCGCCGCCGACACTAGTCGCCCGATTGCCGCTGATGGTCAGGTTGCGCAAGGTCGGGCTGGCGTTATTGTTGTAGATCCCGCCGCCGCTCACTCCCGCCTGATTGCCGCTGATGGTCAGGTTGCGCAAGGTCGGGCTGGCGTTATTGTTGTAGATCCCGCCGCCAATATTGTTTGGCCAGGCTCCATTCGCATTGCCCGCCGTAATCGTGAAGCCATCGAGCGTCGCGTTGTTCGCGCCGGTGACGACGTGGTAGGCGTTGTTGGCGCGGTTGCCAAAGTTGGGCGTGTCGTCCTGATCCAGGTCGCCACTCAGGATCGTTACATTGGCCAGCCAATCACGCTGCTCAAGGGCCGTTTCGTTGCCCGCAAAGCCGCCATAGATGGCTACGTTCTCGCGGAGGAGGAAGGTCGAGCTACGATCATTGTCCGTTTGCCCATCACCCTCATCGGGGTAGTAGGTTCCCGCCGCGACCCAGATCTGCTGGCCGGATGTTGCCACCGCAAGGGCGTCTTGCAGGGTTGGGAAGGCGTTCGCCCAACTCGTGCCATCATTGGCACCGCTCGCTCCAGCCCGCACATACAACATCGTCCCCGTAGCGGAGGCTACGGGGACGAACATGGTTGCAAGGAGGATGAGGCTTAAACAGAGCAGTGTGGCGTACACGCGCATGATAACGACAGCGTGTACACCGCGACCGAACCTAGTCAAAGGGGTTGACATTGCGTTCCATCCTTGCTATGTGGCACATAAGCTAACCTATTGTATGGCATAGAGGGAGGAGGGGCAATAGGGGTGTGTTGAGGTAGAATCGCTCGCGCAGGCGGGCGAGGGGGCGGGCAAAATATTTGTTTCGATACCTACGAATTCCTGATGGTGATGCGCTCATTGGCCCTCACCCCCGGCCCCTCTCCCAAGGGGAGAGGGGGGGAAGGCATCAAGATTCTTGGTATTACAATGCGGTTCCTGGGGTGGGCAAGGTTCCATCGCCCCCCCAATGCCCCTTTGCTCACCAGCGAATTCGTGGCGCATGCATTGGCCTTACGTTCCGCCGACGCCGCCATGGTTGCCTCAAGAATCCAGGCCGAAGCATGCGCCCAGCGGCTCGTCGCACCTGAGGGAAGCGTTGGGGGGCGCATGCTTCGGCCTTACGTGCGGCAGCGGGAGTCTCTTCTTGCGCTCAAGCACCTCCTGCCAGCAGATCTTGCCTCATTTCCACGAACTGCCAAAAACATAAGCGAACGGTAAGTTCTACTTCCCTAAGCAAACGATACGCCTGTTCCCCTGTTCTTCTGTTCCTCTCTTCACTCTCACCGCGCCAACCACTGCTCCAGTTCATCACGGCTGGTGAAATCGAGCAGCGCCTCGGCGAGTTCAAGCATCTGTGGCGCGCTCAAGGCTGCTACCCGTGCCGTCATCTCTGCGCTGAGCGGGCCATAGCGGTGGGTGAGGAGGCGCAGCAAGAGTTCAAGATGACCCTTCTCGATACCCTTCTCGATACCCTTCTCGATACCCTTCTCGATACCCTTCTCGATACCCTTCTCGATACCCTTCTCGATACCTTCCAAACGACCCTCTTCCTTCCACTTGCTAATCAAGGGGGATTCAGGGATGCCGTAGCGATCATAGCGGATAATCTGTTCGGCCATTGCTGCAAGCTCCTTATCCGTACATAAGAGGAGAAGTTCGGTCAAGATCTGCTCTTGGCGTTCGCCGCTAGTCTGCGCCATGATCTGGCGTACCGCTTGACTCAGGATGGGTTTGGGATCACGCAGGCGCGTCTGCCCGATCAGCGCCAACAGGGCTGGACGGTTCAACGCCAAGAGTGCCTCGCCATCCATGTTCCAGAGGTGAATCACCATTGAATGATAGTCAAGCCATCAATGTGATTGAAGTGATCATCACGACTGACTAACACAAGATGGTATTGCATTGATAAGGCTGCAATCCAAAGATTATTTTCTGGGATAGGTTTCCCTTTGGTACGTAGCCTGTTTTTGATCGCCCCATACTGTTGTGCTGTTACTAGATCACAAGGCAAAATTCTGCTTTTGGCTACAAATTCATCAATTCGGGCGATGTTTCTCGCCGACCACGCCGATTTTTGGGCACCATAGTAGAGCTCACCTACAACGATAACTGGGAGAAAGACCTCATTCATGGCGGCAAGTTGGCGTATGACGGCAGCATCGTTCGCCCATAAGGCGATGATAATGTTGGTATCGAGCAGGAATCTACCACTCATCCAAGTTCACCTTTGCACAATCGGATTCGATTGCTTGCTGTAACATCGCGAGATCATGGTACTCGATGGTGCCAGCAAAGGCGAGCAGTTCCTTACCTGGAATACCGACAGGCATTGTCGTTAGGGTACGCACAAAGGCTAACACTTCGCGCTGCTGTGCGAGCGCGAGATGGTGTAGCTGTGTGAGGATCTCTTGTTCAAGTGTTGTTAAGGTCATCATAACCTCCCCACGTTGCCTCTATCGTTATTGAATATATTGCGATGCGAATAATTGTACCATACCCAATGAAGAACGGGGGTACGCGGGAACTTGGTTCCCGCGTACCCCCGTTTACGTTCATGAACATGCGCGGGAACCTAGTTCCCGCATGCCGCCCTAACGCAACGGTACCTCCAATCCGTCGCTCGTGGCGGGGGCGCTGCTGGGGGCTGCCGGGAGGCTGATGCTGCTCTCAGCTACGATTGGCCCCAGGATGTTGTTGTAGCTTCCGCCGCTGGCTTCGTGCGTTTCGTAGATGCCGCCATGCTCGCTGCTGAGGCTGAACGAGAAAAGTGTGTTACAATTGTTCTGGGAATAGAACATGAGGACGCTTTTTGTACAGACAAGAGGCCACCTATGGGCAAGTTTATTAAGTACAAGACCGATGATGCAACATACTATCTCGCGCCCCTGAACGATACGCTCTACACCATGCTCGATCAGCAGAGTGTGATGATCCGTGACGATAGCAGTTGGCAGATCTTTCAGATTGAGCAGAGTATTGAACGGCAGGGTGGCAAACCCTTACAGCTTGGTCAATTCTATTTTATCCTAAAATTGATCTGCAAGCAGGACACAAGCCGTGTGCGCGATACATGGAAGAGCGCATTTCTCTTTCCCTTTTTGCTTACCGGAACCTGGCAGCAACAGGGGCTACTCTACCTCTTCTATATTCTCAATTACCGCAGTTCAATCGAGATGAGGCTGCGCCGCTTAATGTCCTTTGATCACGACAAGCGCGAGCACCACATCATTCACCAACCATTTGCGCATGAACTACCGCAAGAGGCGATTCACAACCTTTGTGCCTTCATGTATGGCTATGTCGAAGGCTACCTCAGTAGTACCTCCAAAACGTGGTTTGAACCATTCTACCGCTGTGTCGGTTCAAATCTGATCCTGTTTGGCTATCAAGATGATGAATTCTTTGAATGGCACTTTGATGATCCTGATGAGTATGAAGTTGCACTACAGAAGCTTCAACAGCGGCATGAGTATGACGTTAGCGGTAATCCCGCGTAGGGCCGGAGCATGCGCCTTTGGCTCATATGCGGGGAGGCAATGGCCTTCAGGTAGAGAGTTTTTGAACAAAGGGTTCAAAACGCCAACAAGGAGAGGTATCGAGGATTGCACCACAGAGGCACCGAGAGCACAGATAATCGTTGTAGACCCCGCCGCCGTTGTTGGTCGCCTGATTGCCGCTGATGGTGACGTTGGCGAAGCTCGCATTGCTGGAGACGTAGCAGCGGCCCGTCCATTCCCGCCTGCGCCGGGTTGGTGAGCTTTGCCGAGCAGGGCGTAGCAGCGGCTCGTCCATTCCCGCCTGCGCGCTGATCCCTGGGGTGAGCCGCTGCTACGCCCCTACATTGCCTTACGACGATGATGGTGGAGTGGGCAAGGCTCCTATCGCCCCGCACCTGTAGGGGCGTAGCAGCGGATCCCAGAGCAGCATGTCTACAGCGAAAACACCAGGCCGCTGCTACGCCCTTCCGTGGGCATCCCATCGTTCCGTGGCGTTCCCACGGAACCATTGACAACGGAAGATCATGAGGGAGTGCCATGATCGCTTTCCGCCCCAGGGCGCAGCAGCGGCCTTGCATTGTTGGGTATCTACACGATCATTGGGGGGCCGCTGCTGCGCCCCTACATTGCCTTATACCAATTACCCTTGAACATGCCGCATGATCAAGAACGCGAAAGCCCATTAGGACGACATGTTCGGCAATCTGCAATCTGCAATCTACAATCTACAATCGTAAGCAGCGGCCCCCAAAGCAGCATGTCTACAGCGAAAACACCAGGTCGCTGCAACGCCCTTCCGTGGGCATCCCATCGTTCCGTTGTGTCTCCACGGTGCCATTGGGGGGGCGGTGGGAGCGATGGGGCGGGCAATGCCTCTCAGGTATACCATAGCTCAGAAAGTTAACCTCTGACAACTAAAGCAGACTCTTTCTTTTCTCCTGAACGCCGCATGTGGGGTTATACTGCATAGACCACGACCGTACTTGCCGGTCGTGGTTTTTTTATAGTATACCTGCGGGAGGGAGCAATGACCACGCGAACAATGGATGATCGCTATCGGGGCTTCCGCTATGTCGTCGAAGTTGATGGCGTGCCGCGGGCAGCCTTTGGCTACTGCGCCGGGCTGCACGATGTCCTTCAACCTGTTGAGTACTACATCGGCGATGATGAGATTGATCTGCGCGATGTAGCCGATCCCGATCACCACGCTTTCCTAATTTTTGCCCAGGGTGTTGCGCTTGATGATACCCTAACCGATTGGCGTCATGTGGCTGAAATGGGCGATCCTGAGTTGCACGATGGCCGCATTATTGAGTACGATATCTTGGGGCGTAAGGTAGCTACCTATACCTTTACCGCCGCTTGGCCGGCCTTCTTCGAGTCGGTGCGCGAAATGGGGGCTTTGCCCTATCGTCGTATCGATACATTTGAGTTGGTTTGTGACGATCTGTGTGAAGTGTAGCTAGGTGAAGGCTTTAGGGTTGTTGTTGACGTGGCGAGGGGTTTGGATATGGTACAGCCTAGCCCCCGCCCCAACCCTTGCTCACCATGGTCTCGTCGCCCGCTTTGCGCTGCGGGATGCGGTAGAGGAAGCGTACAATCTGGTCGGCAGCGATGAACATAATGATTAGCGCTTGGATGATCTTGATCACATCAATCGAGAGTCCGGCGCGTACTTGCATGAGCCGGGCACCAGTGAGCAACCCGCCCCAGAGCAGTCCGGCGAAGAGGATGCCAACCGGGTTGCCACGCGCCAGCAGCGCAACCGCAATGGCATCAAAGCCGACGCCTGAGATGAAGTTGGTGCTGACTTCGTAGCGTACGCCCATGACTTCACCCGCACCGGCAATGCCCGCCAAGCCTCCCGCAAAGGCCATTGCCAAGATAATCGAACGTGGCACACTAATGCCTGCGTAGCGCGCCGCATTGGGGTTGGTGCCTGCCATCCGCAACTCAAAGCCTAGCGTCGTGCGTTTGAAGAACCAAGCCACTCCAAAGACTAAGATCACCGCCAAGAGAATGCCCAAATGCAAGGTGTTGGTGTTCCCCAGGCTAACTCCGGGCAGGCGCATCGTCTCGGCAATATGGGGCGTGCGCGACCCACTCGTATCAGCAGGATCGCCCAGCAGCAGTGGCTGGCGGCTCTTGATCAGCCAGTCGGTGAGCCGCAGGGCGATGTAGTTGAGCATGATCGTATTGATCACCTCATGCGCCCCAGTGCGCGCCTTGAGAATACCGGCAATCGAGGCCCACGCGGCCCCTCCCAGCGCTCCGGCAATAATGCCCAAGGGAATGTGGAAGATCGGCGGCAACTGCATGGTGGTACCGATCACCACAGCACAGAGCGCCCCCGCATAGAGCTGCCCTTCGGCCCCAATGTTGAAGAGGCCAGCTTTGAAAGCCAGCGCCACCGCCAGCCCACAAATAATATAGGGCGTCGAACGAATAATCGTATCCACCAAAGCGCGAGGCGTCCCAAACGAGCCTTGCCAAAGCCCAATATAGGCCGCCTGCCAATCACCCCCCGTCAGCCCGATCAGTAACGCACCAACCACCAGTGCTGTAAAGACCGCTAGGACAGGCACCAACGCGGGTGAATAACGCTCCCAAAAGGCAACGATGGCTGAACGAGACATGTACCTTGCTTTCAAAGTTACGCCCCGGTGGGTTTAAGAAGCTGTCTGAAAAGCTAGTGGCCACGCGCTGGAGTGCCGGCTTTAGCCGGCTGAAGCCGGCACTCCAACGCCAGTTAATGGACTTCTCAGACAGCCTCTAAGGGCGGACAGAACGTTTGCTTCGGTAGCGACCAATAGGGCTTTGGGATGCCCAGGATGGCCCTCACCCCCTACCCCTCTCCCACGTTGTGGGAGAGGGGCGAAGGCAACGCGGTTTTGTTGCGTTCCTTCCCTTTGCTGCCATATCAACCAAAATGTCTACATCACTTTCTAATGTGCTGTGACCTTTTGCTACTGAACCAAATAATCGAACATTTGAAGCCCCGTGTTTGTAAGCAATTTCGAGAATTTTTGTTTTATTTTCCTGTACTATCTCTTGGATGCTCATGTTGACCATTGTACCCCTCCTGTTCCCCTGTTCCCCTGTTCCCCTGTTCTTCTGTTCCTCTGTTCTTCTGTTCCCCTGTTCCCCTGTTCCCCTGTTCCTCTGCCGCCCCTGTTCCCCTGTTCCTCTGTTTCTCTGTTCTGCCGCCCTTACTCCCCACCCCCAGCCATGAGCAACCCCAACTGCTCACGAGTCAACTCGCCGTTGCGTACAGTAGCGACAATGTGACCATGATACATCACCGCGATGAGATCCGAGAGCGCGAGGATTTCGTCCAGTTCGGCGGAGACGAGCAGCACGGCGACGCCTTCGTCCCGTTTTTTAATAATCTGTTGATGAATGAATTCAATGGAACCAACATCAATCCCTCGTGTGGGTTGGGCCGCGATTAGTAATTTGAGGTCGCGGCTGAATTCGCGGGCAACAATGAATTTCTGTTGGTTGCCGCCCGAGAGCGAACTGGCTTCCACATGCACACTGGGGGTACGCACGTCAAAATCGGCCACCAGTTGCTTGGCGTGTTGCACGATGGCCCCTTCGTTACGCACGATGCCCCGGGCAAAAGGGGGCCGGTAGTAGAGTTCGAGGACGCCATTTTCGGTGAGCGGGTAGCTCGTGACAATCCCGTCACGCTGGCGATCCTCTGGGATGTGGGCCACGCCTAGTTCGCTGATCTGCCGTGGATTTGCGCTGGTAACATTGTTGCCAGCAATCTCGATGCTGCCCGCTTCGCTGGCCCGCAGCCCTGTGAGCGCCTGTACCAGTTCAGTCTGGCCGTTGCCTTGTACTCCGGCAATGCCCAAAATTTCACCGGCGTGTACCTCAAGGCTGACCCCATCAACCACCATAAGCCGGCGATCATCGCGTACCTGCAAGTCGCGCACGCTCAGTACCGTTGCCCCTGGCTTGGCTTCGGCCTTCTCGACGCGCAGCAGCACCGAGCGCCCCACCATCATCGCGGCGAGACTGGCTTCACTGGCTTCGCGTGGGGTTGTTTCGCCCACAACGCGCCCCGCCCGCAGCACGACAATCCGGTCGGCCACCTCAAGCACTTCGCGCAGCTTGTGGGTAATAAAGATCAACGCTTTGCCCTGGGCCGTGAGCGTCCGCATCACCCGCACCAGATCATCGGCCTCTTGGGGCGTCAGCACTGCCGTTGGCTCGTCCAAAATCAGTATATCGGCGTTGCGATAGAGCGCCTTAATAATCTCAACCCGCTGCTGCGCCCCTACATCAAGGTCGGCCACCAGTGCATAGGGCTCAACCGGCAACCCATAGCGCCGACTAATCTCCAAGATGTGCTCTGCGACCTTGCGGCGACTGAGAAAGCCCCAGCGCGTGATCTCGTTGCCCAACATCACGTTCTCAACCACGCTCATCACCGGCACCAACTGGAAATGTTGATGCACCATACCGATGCCGCGTGCAATTGCGTCGTGGGGGCTCTTGGCGCGGAACGGTTGGCCATCTACCAGAATTTCCCCTGCATCCTGGCTATACAGCCCGTAGAGGATATTCATCAGGGTGGACTTGCCCGCCCCATTTTCGCCCAACAGCGCCAAGACTTCGCCCTTGTGCAGCCGCAGCGAAACCTGGTCGTTGGCAGTCACCCCGGGGAAACGCTTGGTAATCTGGCGCGCCTCAAGCACCACCGGGCGCTCAGTGCCTTCTTGGGTCACGGTTGTCACCTTGGGGAGGTAGGAATTTTTACCATAGAGGCACAGAGGACACCGAGAGGTTGCGGGCAATCCACTCACCATATGGCTTGTGCGCCCTCGAACTCGAACCAAAACTCTGTGCGCTCTGTGCCTCTGTGGTGAACAGCTCTGAACCTCTACTCTGTTTTCAGGTTGTGGGCCTGTTGCTCTAAAAACTCTAAAGCTGAAAGGCCAATTTGGGCTGTATTGTACCATGAGCCGCCAGATACCGCGCTTGCTACGAGCTTTAGCCGCCCACTCGCCTAGGAGATGCTACAATGAACCCGTATCGTATCCTCTAGGCAGCCCGAATTCGTCACTCGTCACTCATCACTCATAACTGGTATCAGGAGAGTTCCATGCGCCTTTCCACACTGCTTGGGCGAACGCTCCGCGAAGTTCCGGCGGAAGCTGAACATATTGGCTATCAATTGGCGCTCCGCGCTGGTTTGACTCGTTCACTTGGTTCTGGCAGTTTTGCTCTGCTGCCGCTGGGGTTGGCTGCGCTACGCCGCATTGAGGCGCTGATGCATGCCGAAATGGCCGCCCTAGGAGCTCAAGAGGTGCGCACGCCCATTATTCAGTTGGCCTCCCTCTGGGAGCAGACTGGGCGGTATCACTCCTATGGCCCCCAAATGCTCAAGTTGCAGGATCGCAATGAGCGCCAGTTGGTCTTTGCGCCTACCCACGAGGAGGCGATTGCTGAATTGGCGCGGCGTGAGGTAAACTCCTACCGCCAGTTGCCCGCTTTGGCTTACCAGATTCATACAAAATACCGCGATGAGTTGCGTACCCGTGGCGGGTTGCTGCGTCTGCGTGAATTTACCATGCTCGATGTCTATTCGCTTGATGCGGATCAGCAGGGGCTTGATGCGGCCTATGAGCAGGTGGCGATTGCTTTCAAGCGCATCTTTGAACGCTGTGGGGTGGCCTATACGGCGGTTGAGGCCGCAGCAGGCGAGGTGGGCGGTCAAGAACCGCGTGAGTATATGGCCCTTGCCGGGCATGGCGAAGACCAACTGGCGCTCTGTGCTGCCTGTGGCTATGCCGCTAACCTTGATGTGGCTACGGCCCGCCGTGAGGTTGATACTACCCCGGTTGATGCTACGCTGGAAGAGGTGGCAACTCCCGCTACGCCTACGATTGCTGATCTCGCCCGCTTCCTCGGCTTGCCCGAAGCCGCAACCGCCAAAGCGGTCTTCTTCGATACGCCTGAACGCGGCCTGATCTTCGCGGTTATCCGGGGTGATCTTGAGGTGAATGAGTCGAAACTCTGCCATGCCGCCCAGGTCAGTGCGCTGCATCCGGCCAGCAGTGAGCAGATTAGCGCCGCTGGGGCCACCCCTGGCTATGCTTCGCCCGTTGGCCTAGCCGTGCGCCCCGCCGATAGCCCTGATGGCCCCGGGGTCATTGTCGTCGCTGATCCTTCGGTGGTTGCCGCTGGTGCCTTGGTGGCGGGGGCCAACCGTGCGGGTTACCATCTGCGCCATGTCGTCTATGGGCGCGACTGGACCGCCACCATGGTCTGTGATATTGCAACGGTGCGTGCGGGCGATCCATGTGTTGCTTGTGGTGCGCCCCTTGCGATTGAGCGCGGGGTTGAACTAGGCCATATCTTCAAGCTGGGTACGCGCTACAGTGAGGCGCTTGGTGCCTCCTATCTCGCTGAGGCGGGCACCATGCAGCCCATCTTTATGGGTTCCTATGGTATGGGCCTGGAACGCTTGTTGCAGACCATTATCGAACAGCATCACGATGAACGCGGGATTGTTTGGCCCGCTGCCATTGCGCCCGCCGATGTACACTTGATCGCCTTGGGCAAAGGTGCCGGGCCGCGCACCGCCGCCGCGCAACTCTATGCCGAATTGCAAGCCGCCGGGCTGCGTCCGCTACTCGACGACCGCGACGAGACGGCGGGCGTCAAGTTTAACGACGCCGACCTGATCGGCCTCCCAATGCGCCTCGTGATCAGCGAGCGCCTCCTTGCCAGCAATGAAGTCGAATTGAAGCCACGCTGCGGCGAAGCCTACCGCGTGGCGCGGAGCGAGTTGCTGGCTGCGTTGCGGGGCTGATCTGCCCACGAGGGAGGGTTCATGCCACGAGTTCTGTTGTTGCACGCCTCGGTTGGCTCTGGGCATAAACGGGCCGCTGAGGCGTTGGCAACCGCTTTTACCCTACGCCAACCCGGTGAGGTGCGCGTTGAGGATGTGCTTGATCACACCTCGCGCCTCTTCCGTGAGGCGTATGCACGCTCGTATCTTGAGTTGACCGACCGCGCCCCGCTGCTTTGGGGCTATTTCTATACCCAAACCAATGCGGATCCCAATTTGGCCGAGTTTACCAACAATATCCGCAAAGTTGTCGAAAGCATTGGTACCACCGGCTTGAAGAAGCTGCTGAGTGCCTGTCGCCCTGAGGTGATCATCTGTACCCATTTCTTGCCGATGGAACTGTTGGTGCGCTATAAGCGTAAGGCCCGCCTGACCCAGCCGGTCTACTGTGTGATCACCGACCATGCTGCCCATACCTTTTGGACCTACACCGAGATTGATGGCTATTTTGTGCCTGATGAGCAGACGCGCAATCAGTTGATTGCCCGTGGCGTTATGGCGGCGCAGATCAGTGTGACCGGCATTCCAGTTGATCCTGTAGTGATCCGTGCCAAGCATGGGCCTTCGCTGCGTGCTACCCACGATCTGCCGCGTACTGGCCCGATCATTACCCTCTTTGGCGGTGGCCTTGATAATGAACAAATCCGTGTCATTATCCATGGGCTACTGGAAAAGGATTTGGATGCAACGTTGATCGTTGTGGCTGGACGTAACGCTACGCTGGTTGAAAGCCTCGCTGATCTTACTTCGACCCCCAGGCTGCATCTGCGTGTCTATGGCCATATTGATTTTGTGGATGATCTGATCACGATGAGTGATCTGGTCATTACCAAGGCCGGTGGTCTGATCATTAGTGAAGTGCTGGCCCGCGCTGTACCTCTCGTGGTCTTTAATCCCATTCCCGGCCAAGAGGAATGGAACGCCGACTACGTAGTCAGTACCGGGGCGGGTGTGCAGTTGCGTATCGCCGACTCGGTTCCTGCCACTGTTGCCCGGCTGATTAGCCATCGCCTGCTGATGAACGAGATGCAAGCCTGTGCCCGTATGGTTGGCCGCCCCCATGCGGCCATTGATATTGCCGAGCAGGTGATCAAAGATCATGCAACCCAAGGTCATTAGAAGTTGTCTGAAAAGCTAACGGGCACGCGCTGGAGTGCCGGCTTTAGCCGGCTGAAGCCGGCACCCCAACGCTAGTTCATAGACTTTTCAGACAGCCTCTTAGGTACTCTCGCTATGTGGGTGCGCGGGCCTACGATCCGCGCACCCACATGGCGTACCTTCTGCACTATCTCCTAATTCTCTCTTTTCTCTATCCTTCCAATGGAATCCCCTATGTCTAGCGAGCAAGTAGATGTTCTCTTCGCCATCTCCGATACCGGCGGCGGCCACCGGAGCGCCGCCGTAGCTCTGAGTGCGGCGCTGGATCAGGTGAGTAACGGAACGCTCACCTGGGCAATTGACGATATTCTGCGTCTGACCGATCTCCCGATTGTGCGCGGCGCACCTGAATATTACGACACGCTCTCGACCCGCTGGCTGCGGCTCTACGATCTGACCTTCCAGCTTACCAATGCCACCCGCACGGTGGATCTGCTCTCGCGCCTAGTCTTTATGAGTGCCCGGCGCAACCTGATCCGTGTGCTAGAGCAACGCCGCCCCCGTCTGCTGGTCTCGACCCATCCCCTCGTCAATCGCCTCGTGGTCTGGGCCCGGCGGGCGCGACGCATGCCCTGCCGCGTCATAACATGCGTCACCGACCTGGTGAGCCTGCACGCTTCGTGGGGCTACTCCGGCGTAGATCTGGTGCTTGTGCCCACCGACGAGGCTTTTGATCTGATGCAGCGGCGCGGCATGCCGCCCACCCAGATGCGGCGCACCGGCTTTCCGGTGCATCCCAAATTCCTCGACTATACCACCGACCAAGCAACCACGCGGCGGCAGTTGGGCCTCAGCGCCGAGCGCTTCACCATCCTGATTACGGCTGGTGGCGTTGGTTCGGGGCGGCTGAGTGAATTGGTGCAAGCTATCGAACATGCCTGCCCCGAACACCAACTCCTGGTTGTCACCGGCAAAAACCGCGCAGTCTATGCGGAGCTTAGGGCCCGCCCACAAACAACGCGCAGCCAGATCTATGGCTTTGTGGATAACATGGAAGCCCTGATGTCCGCCAGCGATATGGTGGTCACCAAAGCGGGCCCTGGCACGCTCATGGAGGCTCTGGTGATGCGGAAGCCAGTGGCGGTCACTGAAGCCGTAGGTATGCAGGAACGGGGCAACATCGATTTTGTACTCAACTACGAATTGGGCCTCTTCTGCCCCACGGTTGAACGCATCGTTGGGGCCGTGCAAGAACTCCAAGACGCACAACGCTACAACGCCACCGTCGCCCGCCTCGCCGATGCGGTGCCGCGCGATGGTTCCACCGCCATCGCCCAGATCATGCTGGAGCAACTCGCCCTCGTGGATAGCCACACCTCCACGCCGCCCCGTTCACGACGGATCTTCAACTTCCCGCGCATTGCGCGGCGCATGACCAAAGGGCGTAATCGCTAGGTTTCAATAGAAATTTTGTAACCTTTAGACCTAGTCTTGCGTATTATTGTTGTGCAACTACTCATGCACATGCTAGAATGGTAGCGCTAGAGCGTCGCAATGGGGGCGCAGCGCAAATCATGGCAATCTGTCATTCACAAAGAGGAGTATGGCAATGTCTATTCTGGGCCGTATCAAGGACTTGATCAGTGCTAACGTCAACTCGATGCTCGACCGGGCGGAAGACCCTGAGAAGATGGCGAATGAGTATCTGCGCCAATTGACCAACGAGGTCTACGAAGTGCGTACCGGGGTTGCGACCGCAATGGCTGATGAGATGCGTCTTGAGCAGCGGCGGGTTGCGGCGTTTGGTGAAGTGGATCAGTGGCAGTCCAAGGCTGAAGCGGCCCTCCGAGCGGGCGACGAAGAGTTGGCCCGTGCGGCGCTGGCGCGTCGCGCCCAGGCTCAACGTCTCGCAGAGCAGTATGAGCAGCAGGAGAAGGCGCAGGAGGAGCAGGTTGACGCCATGCAGGATGCGTTGGTGCAGTTGGAGACGCGCATTGCTGAGGTGAAGGCCAAGAAGGAGTTGATTATCGCCAAGAAGAACCGCGCTCAGACCCAAGAGGCGTTGCAGCGCACCGCCCAACGTATGGGCCAGGTGTCGGCGATTGATAAGCTCGCGCAGCTTGAAGAGCGCGTAGACGATCAACTCAATAAGGCCGAAGCCATGGCGCGGCTTGAGCAGGGTTCACTTGAAAACCGCTTTGCTAACCTCCAGCAGCAGACGGAGGTTGACTCCGATTTGGCTGAACTGAAGCGCAAGCTGGGGATGGAGTAATACCAAATCCGATAGCCGATAGCCGATAGCTGAAAGCCGGACATGGCGTCTCAATGCGCTAGATTGTCATTGGGCATGCGGCATATTCAACGGCAATTGGTATAAGTCTGCATGGCCCTCACCCCCCTTCCCCCTCTCCCACTTGTGGGAGAGGGGGAAGGCAACGCTGTTTGTTTGCGTTCCTTTGCGCTCTTTACCGTTTGCGAGGCATCCTGGGCGTTCTGAAGCCTCCGCCCTATTTCCTAATTCCTGTTTCCTGTTTTCTGTATCCTGGGCGTTCTGAAGC
>NZ_NQWI01000291.1 GCF_002532535.1 Candidatus Viridilinea mediisalina | reverse complement strand
CTGCGTCGCGCTCTGGGTCTGGTTGGTGCCACCCCGCTGCACCATACGCCCCTGGCGGTGCAGGCGCGCCATATTGCTCTCTCGGCGCTGGCTGAGCTTGTCGAAGCCCCGCGCCGCGCCCCTCCGCTGGCTTCGACCCTTCGACAAGCTCAGGGCTCAGCCAGCGGAGGGGCGCGGCGTGCTCACTCCGTTTCTCACGAGCCACTGGCCCGCAGGCCATTTGATAACTTGACAATCGGGGTGACGTAGACCGCATGATAGCGTTACTTTTGCGCTATGACACGTATCCGTTCAGGGGGGGGCGATCCGCTACGATCATGACGACAACATGCTCTTACGTTGCAACGCGAAGGGAGCGAAGACCACGAAGACCGCGAAGAAAGGCGATGACGGTATCCCATATGCCCGATCTTCGCGTACTTCGCGTACTTCGCTCTCTTCGCGGTAACATAAAAGAGCCTCTCCCCTGAACGGATACCTATGACACGGCTTCAGGCTGCTTTACAGCTCGGTGCCATGCATCGCTTTCTGATGCGCTCCAGCTAACATCTGAAACGAAATACCTGAAACCTTGCCTACTGCAAAGTAAGCCAACGGTAAGCAGGGTATAACGCATGTTCTGCTCGCCACTCGTTACTCGCCACTCGCCACTCGCCACTCGTCACTCGTCACTCGCCACTGATATGCCGTTGCCGATGCCAACCTCCGCGCTCTGTTGCGCTAGTATGGCACCGTCGGCGACGATGCGGTAACGCTCGATCCCCGCATTGCGACGGCGCTTGGCGTTGATGTGCCTGCCGAACTGTTGCACGAACATACCATTCGTGTCCCGCGTGGCTATGTGGCCCCTGTCGTTGCCAGTGCAGCGCCAAGCGCCCCCCAGTGGCAGCAGGAGTTGCACGAACTCCAGGCGTGGCTTGAACATGGCCAGCCCTACCCTAGCCGCGAGACGCTCAAACGGAGCATCGACATGAGTCTAACCCCTACGCACCACCTTCGCATAGACATCCTGCAAGCGCAAGGTATAATCTACCGAAACCAGATGAATCTCGGCTTGTT
>NZ_NQWI01000290.1 GCF_002532535.1 Candidatus Viridilinea mediisalina | reverse complement strand
TCTGGCGCACATCCAGCCGGTCAAGGATTCGTTCGTTGATGCCACTCTGCGAGAACACTTCTCCGATCTGCTCTTTGTAGTGCCGCTGCGCGAAACTGACGCGCATGCCTTCGTCTGCATCCTCTTTGAGCATAAGAGTTCGGTAGACCCCTTGACCCCGCTGCAGGTGTTGCGCTACATGGTGCAAAGCTGGGATGCCATGCAGCGCCAGCAGCGCCCGCTCGCCCCCATCTTGCCCATTGTGGTCTACCATGGCACGCAACGCTGGACGGTCGCGACCGACTTCCAAGCCCTCTTCGATCTCCCTGCCGCGCTGCAACGCTACACGCCAACCTTTCACTACCACCTGAGCGACCTGACGACCGCTCGCGACGAGCAACTCAAAGCAATGGAATGGTTGGGGGCGGGCATGTTGGCGCTCAAAAACAGCTCGCGGCACGATCTGATCGAGCGACTGCCTGAGGTGGTTGAACTGTGGTATAGTTTCTGTGATCAGACCTCCGGTCAGGACGATATGCTGACGCTGCTGCGCTACATCGCCGCCGCCGGCAAGCATGTGACGCTGCAAGAGATCATTGACGTGGTAGGGACAACCATCCCCTTGGGAGGTGCGCTCATGGGTACGATTGCCGAAGAATTGATTGAGCAAGGCATGCAAAAGGGTAAGCAACTCGGCATGCAAGAGGGTGAACAAATTGGCCTGCAAAAGGGTGAACAAATCGGCCTGCAAAAGGGCTTGCGGCAGGGTAAGCAAATCGGCCTGCAAAAGGGCGAGTTGCTCGGCCTGCAAAAGGGCATCCGCCTCGCCTTGAAGTTCAAGTTTGGCGCAGACGGCGAAGCCCTGATGCAAACGATCACGACCATTGAAGATGTCATGCTGCTCCAGTTGCTCGCCGACGCCATTGAGCATGCCGAAAGCGTTGAGGAGTTGCGGGCGTGGCTGGCGGATGAGGCGGGGTAGTGTTGGGGTATCGGGTATCGGGAAGCGGGTGTCAAGCGATGAATAACGTAAAGCAACCTGCACCAAGCAACGTAAACCAGACGGCGCAAGAGCGTCGCGTG
>NZ_NQWI01000118.1 GCF_002532535.1 Candidatus Viridilinea mediisalina | reverse complement strand
GATGCCCGGTTGGTGAGCCTGTCGAACCAGAGCTTGTCGAAGGGGGTAGGGGGTGAGGGCCATCCTGGGCATCCCAAGCCGCCCTTGCGCCGATCACGCACCAAGAGGCCGAGGCGCTCGTACTGCCTCAGGTTGAAGCCGCCTTTGGTAGACTACAGGAGCTTGGTCTGCCCTATTTGGCACAGTATGAGGAGTATGCAAAGAGGAGTTGCCTCTACTCCTACCAAAGCTTCAGATACTTATAAAAAATGAGTCTAATTGAAACTATCCTACAACAACAGAAACTAATCATCCTCGATGGTGCATTAGCCACCGAGTTGGAGCGGCGTGGCTGTGATCTGCGCGATCCGCTCTGGTCGGCGAAGATGCTGATTGAGCATCCGGCGCTGATTCGGCAGATTCATGCCGACTATCTTGCCGCTGGGGCCGATGTGGTGATTACGGCGAACTACCAAGCAACCTTTGCGGGTCTTGCGGTGCGTGGTATGAGCGGGGTGCAGGCGGTGGAGTTGATGCGCCTTGCGGTGCAGTTGGCACTGGAGGCCCGCGATGCCTTCTGGGCCGAACCGCGTAACCGTGTTGGGCGGGTGCGTCCCTTGGTGGCTGCATCCATAGGCCCCTACGGTGCGTTCCTGCACGACGGCTCGGAGTACCGGGGCGACTATGGGCTCAGTATCGTTGACCTCAAGGTCTTTCACCGCCCGCGCCTAGCGGTGCTGGCCAGCGCCGGCGCTGATCTGCTGGCATGCGAAACGATCCCTTGCCTCGTCGAGGCCCAAGCCTTAGCCGAACTACTCTCCGAGTTTCCCACAACTCCCGCCTGGTTTAGCTTCAGCGCACGCAACGGCTCAGAGATTAGCAACGGCGAGGCAATTGCGCACTGTGCCGCCGCCTTTGATCATCACCCGCAACTGGTAGCCCTGGGCGTTAATTGCACTCCACCAGCCTACATCGAGTCACTGATCCATGCCGCCCGCAGTTCCACCAGCAAACCCATTGTTGTCTACCCCAATTCGGGCGAAGTGTGGGATGCTACAGACAGCACATGGAGCGGTGAAGCATCGTGTAGCGACTTCGCGGCCCAAGCACGCACATGGTACGCCGCCGGAGCGCAGCTCATCGGCGGGTGCTGCCGCACCACCCCGCAGCATATTGCGAGCCTACGGCAGCTATTTCAGATTGTAGATTTCAGATTGTAGATTTCAGATTGTATGCTCTGTTCGGCAATCTCCAATCTCCAATCTCCAATCTCCAATCTCCAATCTCCAATCTCCAATCTCCAATCTCCAATCTCCAATCTCCAATCTCCAATCTCCAATCTCCAATCTCCAATCTCCAACCGCCCCTCAGAGCGTGCGCCAAAAGACCACGGCCATGACGATGCGCCCCAGGCTGGTGAGCACAAAGAGGAAGCCAAGGCCAACGATGCTCAACGAACCAACCACGAGTTGGGTGTCGTCTAGCGCCATAGCAAGTGCCCCACCAAGCAGCCCCGCAGTGAGCGTACCAAAACCAGTGAGCGCACCGTAGGCCGCAATTGCCGAACTGCGCGCCACCATGGGCGCACGCTCCATCAGAACATTGGACAGCCCTTGGTGCAGGCCGGGCCAGAAGATACCCGTAATGACCGAGCCGATCCAGATTGGCAGCAGGTTGTCGGGTGTAGCAATCACCCAGCCCCAAGGCACAATGGCGTTGCCAAGCACACAGACGGTGATGGTCACCCGTGAGCCAATCTTATCCTGCATGCGCCCCACAATCGGAGCAAAGATGAGCGAGACAGCACTGGTCAGGATCGCCATCAGGCTCAGGGTGGCAAAGTTGATCTCTAGGGTGGTCAAGCCATAGGCAAAGAAGAAGGGGGCTGCAATACCAATGACCATGGTCCAACCAGTACTCGCAGCGCTAAAGCTACGGAAGTTTGCATCGCGCATAGGCGCACGCACCATCTCTTTGATGCTGGTGCGCGGACGTGGTTGCATAGGCGGTTCCGCTTGGCGTGCCAACAGGCCAGCCGCAATGATCGCAGCCAGCACCGCCACCCCAAAGATGAGCGCATAGCCCACCGCCTCGCCCCCACGCTCACGGAAATAGTCAAGCGCCAAGCCAGCCAGGAAGGCACTGGCCATCGCCGTCATTGCTGCCACGGTATTACGCATGCCAAAGTAACTACCCCGGCGCCGTGGCGGCACCAGATCGCTCATCCAACTCATCCAGGCATTGGTTGCAATCCCGTGGAATGCGTAGGTCGCCGCAAGGCCCACGAAGAAGACGAGCAACTGGGCGCTACCGAGGAACGTAAGGAAGGGCAAGGCCAACAGCAGCGCCCAGATCAGCCGGGCAGCAAGAAAGTTGTAGAGCACCAGCTTACGCCGGTTGCCCGAACGCTCCTCTAGGTAGGCGCCCACAAACTGGAAGAGTTGGCCAATAAAGGGCAGCGCACCAAGGAGCCCCAACTGGAAACTATTGGCCCCCAGCAGAATCGCGAAACCCGTGAGGAAGACACTGCCCCCCACCGATCCCGTGATCGAAATATGAATATTGGCAACCGCCCCCTCAACCGTCGAGATGCGTAGAGCCCGGCGCACCTCCTGCGGGGCGAGCCGTTGGGCCTGCATTGGCTCAGGTTGCGCGGCGAGCTCAGGCGTTGGTGCCACCTGGGGGGCAATTGCCTGCGCCTCAGCGGGGGGTTGCACAGCCGACGTTGGGCTAGGGCAAGCCTCAAGCTCAACAGCGGGCTGAACCGTTAGCGTTGGGTTCGCAGGAACCTCAACAGGTGATGCAATCAGCGTACTCACCGGGTCGTCTGGCCCGGAGGCCACGACCACCGCTTCGTCGGGGTGGTTCGGCTCAAATTGAGTCGCTGCGGATGACGAAGCGAGCGTACTCATATGATCCTAATTTCCTCTTTCCTCTTTCCTAACCATACGCCCATCCTAGCTTACCCCACGCCAGAGTCAACAGGCTTAAGGCTGATATGTGGCTGATCAAAAGCTGGTATGGGGGTGTGCTATAATCCCTAGACGCTATGATCCAAACCATCTATGGATGTTGTTCCGCTGTGGCGGCTTCGCCGCCACAGCGGAACAACAAGAGTTTAAGGACTTGGTTATGAATTTCATCGATATTCTGCTAGTCTTCTTGTTCTTTGGAACCTTAGCAGCCGGTTTCTTTCAAGGTATGATTCGCCTGCTGATTGTGATCGTTGCTTTATACCTTGCCACTGTGCTTGCCAGCCTCTATTTCGCACCCTTGGGTGATTTTTTTGTGCGTCAGTTTCAATCCCAGCGCTATGTTTCACAATACATTGCCTTTGCTCTGGTGCATATGATCTCTCTTTTTCTGATTACCATAGCTGGGCTCTATACGTTCCGTTATGCGAAACTTCCAGGGAGCTTGGAGTATCTTGATCGTATTGTTGGTACGCTGCTTGGCATGGTTCTCGGCGCGTTGATCATTGGGATGACAGCAGATCTCTTGTGGAATCTGATGGTAACCCGGGGCGGGCGTAATGTTGATATGCCTATTTTCCGCATGATTGGCAATAGTGTGGCCAATTCGTTCGTTTGTCGCTATTTTGCTACGGTGGTATTGCCGCTTACGTTTGATTATTTCGCGCCGTTCTTGCCCAGTGGGGCGCGTATGATCTTTGCGATTCGCTAGTAAGGGAAGGCGCGTGGCAACTTTACAGTTTGCGAAGACGCGAAGACGCGAGGATGCGAAGCTCTCGCCTCCTCGCCTCACGCATCCTCGCAAGCCCGCATTGCGATGCGGCATCCCCTACGTGTCACTCGTCACTGATCACGCATCACTGCTCTAAGCTCTATATATGGCTACCCAGGGTTCACGCGCCTACAACCTGCTCTTAGCTCTCGCCGCCGATGCGCTCGTGGGCGATCCGCCTAACCACTGGCATCCGGTGGTGCTGTTGGGTCGTTGGATGCGTTTGGGTGAGCAGGTGGCCCCAGTTGCTCCCCAGGCCCGTTTGGTCTGGGGCGGCGCATGGCTCGCTGGTGGGGCCGCTTTGGTTGGCACTGGGGCCGCGCTGCTCCCGCAACACCCCCTGATCCAAGCGGGCGCCGCGACGACGCTCTTGGCCTACCGCAGCCTCGACCGCGCAGTGGCCGAGGTGGAGCAAGCGCTGCTCAATGCTGATCTGCCTGAAGCACGCCGTTTGCTCAGTTGGCATCTGGTTAGCCGGCCAACTGATGAACTGAGCGCATCAGAAGTGGCTGCCGCTGCGATTGAATCGCTGGCCGAGAATCTCTCCGATAGTCTGGTGGCCCCTGCGTTGGCCTATCTCGTTGGTGGCCTGCCCGCGATGGCGGTCTACCGTTTGTGCAATACGGCTGATGCGATGTGGGGTTACCATAATGAGCGCTATGAGCATCTGGGTAAGTTTGCGGCCCGCCTCGATGATGGCCTCAACCTTGTGCCTGCACGCCTCACTGCGTTCCTGATTGCAGTGGCGGCGCAACTCACCTGGGGCCGCGGGGCCGACGCTTGGCGCGCTACACGGCTCTATGCCAGCCACACCGCTTCGCCCAACGCGGGCTGGCCGATGGCCGCTATGGCTGGTGCCCTTGATACGACTTTGATCAAAGCGGGCCACTATCGCCTCGGTGATGGCCCCCACGCCCCCGCTGCGCCGATGATCGCTGCCGCCCGTCAACTCGCCCGTACTACGTGGTTGCTTGGCGGGGCTTTGTTGCTGAGCGCTAGGGGCAATACTTTTCAAATACGACGGGTTTCTTGACGCAGATGACTTCGCATCCTCGCATCCTCGCATCCTCGCATCCTCGCATCCTCGCGCCATGCCCCTATGTTCTCTTTCCTGTACCCCTATGCCTATCGCTGCCCAAACCCTTACCACCCTTGAGTTTCCTAAAATCTGTGCCCAGTTAGCCCAGCATACCGCCTTTGCCGCCTCGCGTGAGTTGGCGCTAAAGCTCACGCCTGCGACGGTGTTTGCGGATGTGCGCCGTGCGCTTGATCTTACCAGTGAGGCCCGTGCATTACTCGCGGCCCTGCCCGATACCAGCGTTGGTGGCGTGCGCGATGTGCGCCCTGCGGCCAACCATGCCGCCCGCGGCGGCATCCTTGATGGCGTCTCGCTGCTTGAGCTGGCCGGGACGCTCGCGGCGGCGCGGGCACTCCGCGAGCGCCTGCTGCGCCTAGAGGCTGAACGCTACCCACTGCTGCTTGAGTTGGCCGATCTGTTGCCGCAATTGCCGCCCCTCGAAGTGGAACTGTTCCGTGCCATTGGCGATGATGGTCAACTGCATGATCACGCGAGCCCTGAGTTGGCGCGCCTGCGCCGCGAGATTCGGGTGGCCTTTGAGCGCCTCCAAGCCAAACTTCAGCAGATGATCGCTGCGTCCAGCATCGGTGCAGCACTGCAAGAGCCGATTATCACGGTGCGTAACGGGCGCTATGTGCTGCCCGTGAAGGCCAGCCATCGTAAAGATGTGCGTGGCCTCGTCCATGATCAGTCGAGTAGCGGCGCAACGCTCTATATTGAACCCATCGCTACACTGGAACTCAACAATCGCTGGCGCGAGTTGCAGTCCGCTGAGGGCGAAGAGGTGCAACGCATCCTTAGCGCCTTTTCGCAGCAGGTGGGGGCGCTTGCGCCTCAACTAGTGGCTACGGTGACGACGATTGCCGAGCTTGATTTCGCCTTGGCTCGCGCAAAGTATGCGGAAGCCCTTGGGGCTGTGGCACCTACGTTGAGTACCTGGCAGCCCGATCAGCCACTGGAGGCCAACGCTGATCCGCATAACGCCCCGTTGCTGCTCACTGCCGCCCGCCACCCCCTGCTCGATCAGGCAACAGTGGTGCCAACCACCATCTGGCTCGGCGGCGACTTTCGGCTGCTGCTCATTACTGGCCCCAATACCGGCGGCAAGACCGTCGCGCTCAAGACGACCGGGTTGCTGGCGTTGATGGCTCAGGCGGGGCTGCATGTGCCCGCGCAAGCGCCGGTGCGCCTGCCGGTCTTTAGCCACATCTTTGCCGATATTGGCGACGAACAGAGCATCGAGCAGAGCCTCTCGACCTTTTCGTCCCATATGCGTACCATCATTCGGGTGTTACGGGCGCTCGACGAGCAACCGCTGCCCGGCGAAGTCTGGGAGGTGGATCGCTGGGCGCTCCTGGCCCACAATCGCCCCCGCGCCCTTGTGCTCTTCGATGAACTCGGCGCAGGCACCGATCCGGTCGAGGGCGCGGCGCTTGCGCGGGCGATCATCGAGCGCCTGTTGGAGTTGGGGGTTCTCGGTGTGGCCACAACCCACTATGCCGAACTGAAGGCTTTTGCCTACAACACTCCTGGGGTGCAGAATGGTTCGGTCGAATTTGATCTCGAAACCCTGGCCCCCACCTACCGCCTGAGCATTGGGCTGCCGGGCCGCTCGAATGCCCTCGCAATTGCAAGTCGGCTTGGGCTGGATGCAACGCTGGTCGAACGGGCCCGTACCAGTCTCGCCCGCGACGACGCGGCGGTCGAAGATCTGCTGGCTGGCATGCACCGCGAGCGCGAGGCGAGCGCAGCGGCACTAGCGCGGGCCGAGGAGCTGCGCGAGGATGCCGCGAAGTATCGTGACCGCCTTGAGCAGGAGTGGCGCACGTTCCATGAGCAGCGCGAGGATGCCGCCGCCGCAGCCCAGCGCGAGCTTGAAGATGAACTGCGCGAAGTACGAAGCCAACTGCGCCGTCTGCGTGAAGATCTGCGTAGCGCCAACCTCTCGCGCCAATGGCTGGCCGAGGCCGAAGCGCGGATTGCAGCAAGCGCCGAGCATGTCCGTCAGGTCACAGCCCGCCCACAACCACAGGCACCTGCGCCGCCGCCCCAAGCCCCCCGCCCGCTCCAACCAGGCGATACCGTACTGGTGCGCTCCGTCGGACTCAAGGGCGAAATCATCAGCATTGATCTCGAAGACGGCACCGCCATGGTGCAAGTAGGTGGCTTTCGCATGAACACCGACCTGCGCGAACTCAGCCGCGAAAAGCAGGAACCCAACAACCAAGCTCAACGCTACCAAGCGCCCACCGAACGCAGCATCAGCCGCCCGCCCACACCCGAGGTCGCCATGAGCCTCGACATGCGCGGCTGGCGCGTCCACGAAGTTGACGACCAGCTTGATAGCTACCTCAACGACGCCTACCTGGCTGGCTTACACCAAGTGCGCCTCATCCACGGCAAAGGCAGCGGAGCACTGCGCCAAGTAGTCCGCGAAACCCTCCAGAGCCACCCCTTGGTCAAAGGCTTCACCGGCGGCGGGCGCGACGGCGGCGAAGGGGTAACCCTCGTGAACCTCGTGGAAGGTTGAAGAATACCATCCCCCCCCCTACGCCTCGCCTGCAAAGTGGCAGGCGGCCCAATGGCCCTTACGCTTCTCTTCAAAGGCGGGATCGTCGGTCTTGCAGATTTCTTGGGCGATCCAGCAGCGCGGGTGGAAGCGGCAGCCCGTTGGTGGGTTGATTGGGCTTGGTACGTCGCCTTGGAGCATAATCCGCGCCCGGCGCACGGTTGGGTCGGGTTGCGGAATGGCTGAAATGAGCGCTTTGGTGTAGGGGTGCAGCGGGTTGCGAAAGAGATCATCCCGCCCCGATAGTTCTACCACTTTGCCTAAGTACATGACCCCCACCCGGTCGCTAATATGCTCGACCACGGCGAGGTTGTGGGCAATGAAGAGGTAGGTGAGGCCAAATTCGCGCTGGAGATTCTTGAGCAGATTGAGTACCTGTGATTGGATCGAGACGTCGAGGGCGCTCACGGGCTCGTCGCAGACAATCAGCTTTGGCTCCATGATCAGCGCCCGGGCGATGCCGATGCGCTGCCGTTGGCCGCCTGAGAACTCGTGGGGGAAACGGTTCATCTGGTTGGCATGCAGCCCCACTTTGTCGAGTACTGCACGCACCCGCTCGCGCCGCTCATGGGCGTTGCCGATCCCATGAATGATCAAGCCCTCTTCGACGCTCTCGCCAATCGTGATGCGCGGATCGAGTGAGGCGTAGGGGTCTTGGAAGACAATCTGCATATCGCGGCGGAGCCGCTTCATCTGCCAGCGGCTCGCTCTGAGCACATCGTGGCCCTCAAAGAGGACTTCGCCCTCGGTTGCGCGCTCGAGGCGCAGCACCGTGCGCCCGGTTGTGGTCTTGCCGCAACCGCTCTCACCCACAAGGCCGAGGGTCTCGCCACGCTTCACCGCAAAACTTACGCCATCAACCGCCTTGACCGTAGCCACGGTGCGGCGCAGCAGTCCGCCCTTGATCGGAAAGTGGGTCTTGAGATTATTGACTTCGAGCAGAACATCGTTATCGGTTGACGTTACCGAGCTTGTCATGGAGGGTCCTTCCATCACCGATAGAGCCAGCAACGCACCCGTCGTCCCTGCTCAGGCTCCACCATGGGCGGCGTTTCAGTGCAACGCTCGAAGCGCCGATCACAACGGGCCGCAAAACGGCAACCAACGGGCGGATTGATCAGACTAGGTACCGTGCCGGGAATGACGGCCAGTTCGTCGCGCACATCGCCCAAGACCGGCATGGAGTTGAGGAGGCCAATGGTGTAGGGGTGCAGCGGATTGGCAAAGAGTTGCTTCACTTCTGCATACTCAACCACTTGGCCTGCATACATCACAATCACATTATCGGCCATTTCGGCAACGACGCCCATGTCGTGGGTGATGAGGATAATGGCCGTGTCAATCTTTTCGCGCAGCGCACGCATCAGGTCGAGAATTTGGGCCTGGATGGTCACATCAAGGGCGGTTGTGGGCTCATCGGCTATGAGCAACTCAGGGTTACAGGCGAGCGCCATGGCGATCATGATGCGCTGACACTGGCCCCCAGAGAGTTCGTGGGGGTACTGGCGCATGCGCCGTTCTGGATCGGGCAGACCCACCATGGTGAGCAACTCGCGGCAGCGCTGTTGCGCCTCATTGCCTTGCAGCCCCTGGTGAATGGTGAGCGTTTCGATGATCTGGTCGCCCACACGGAAGACCGGATTGAGCGCGGTGGTAGGCTGCTGAAAGATCATCGAGATGCGGTCGCCACGAATCGCACGCATCTGTTCTTCACTGATGCTGGTGAGGTCTACGCCATCAAAGAGCAACTGGCCCTCAACGATGCGCCCTGGCCGACTAACGAGGCGCAGCAGCGAAAGTGACGTGACACTCTTGCCGGAGCCGCTCTCCCCAACGATACCGAGCGTCTCACCACGGTGCAGCACAAAATCAACCCCATCCACCGCCTGAACCACACCCTCATCGGTAAAGAAGTGGGTCTTCAGCCCTTCGACGCGCAAGATTTCACGGTTTACATTTGCCATAAGTGGGTACTCTGCGGGCTACTACCCGCGTTGACGCGGATCGAGTGCATCGCGCAGACCATCGCCAAAGTAGTTCACAGCGAGCGACGCGATCAGGATGGGCATTGCGGGAATGAGCGGCATCCAGGGGTGCTGAAACATATAGTTCTGGGCATTATTGAGCATATTGCCCCAGGTTGGGGTGGGGTCTTGAATGCCAAAACCCAAGAAACTCAAAGCCGACTCGGCCAACAGGATCGCATTTACCCCCAGGGTAAAGTCAACAATCATGGGAGGCAAGGAATTGGGAAAGACATGGCGCACCAAGATGCGGAAGTTGGATGCCCCTAGTGCCCGCGCAGCCTCAATGTAGATATGTTCACGTACCGACATGGCCATGCCGCGCATCAGACGGGCGGTGACCGTCCAGCCAAAGAGGGCCAAAACGATATTTACCAAGAGTACAATATTGGCTTCGCGGGTTTGAACGGCAAAGAATCCCGCAAAGATACTGGTAACGAATCTTGGTATAGGTATATCCTCTTCACGCCCCACAAAGACCGTCACCACAATCAAGAGCAGCACGAGGGTGGGTATGGAGGCAATAACTTCCAGCGTTCGGCTAACGATCACATCAACCCAACCGCCAAAGAAGCCAGCCAAAATACCCAGGGTAATGCCAATGGCCGAGGCTAAGAAGGTCGCAAAGAAGGCCGTACCAAGGGAGACACGCGAAGCGTAGAGGAGGCGCGTAAAATAGTCGCGGCCTAGATGATCGGTACCAAGCAGACGCAGATTGCCATCGTTATCCACCGACATCGGCGTGAGGAAGCGGGCGCGCAGATTGGGTTCATCGCGTTCAAAGGGCGCAATCAGCGGCGCTAGGGCCGAAATGGTCAGCATACCAATCAAGACAACGAAGCAGAACATGGCGACGCGATGCCTACGCAAGCGTCGAAAGACAATCGCCCACTGACCTTCAGAGCGCGCGGGCTTGAGCTCCGGCATGGCTGCGCTTGAGGGTACGCTCATGGAAAACTCCTTCGCTATGACAGCCGAATGCGCGGATCCACAATGGTATAGAGAATATCTGCGATCAGAATACCGATCATGAGCAGCACCACATTGACAAAGAGCAGCGCCATCACCACATTGTAATCGTGGCGTCCGAGGGCATCAATAAAGAGCCGGCCAAGCCCAGGCCAATTGAAGACCGCCTCGGTGATCAATGCGCCACCAAAGAGCGCAGCCAGCACCCCAGCGAGCAGCGTAATGAACGGGATCAGCGCATTACGCAGGGCGTGCTTAATAATCACCATGCGCTCTTTGACCCCTTTAGCCCGTGCGGTACGCACATAGTCTTGCTGCAAAACCTCGAGCATACTCGCCCGTATAAAACGGCTCCAGCCCGCAATATTGATGAAGGTAAGTACACCTACAGGCATAATGAAGCGCAGCCCCCGATCCACGAGCGAACCGGCCTCAATTCTGCCAAAGTAGGGCATCACCCAATCGCGGGCGCCGGAGGCATTGCCCGAAGGCAGGTAGGGCAAGCCGGCCCGTTGGGCCAAAATGGAGAAGATCAGAATCGCAAAGATCCCAAAGACAAAGCTCGGCAGCGAAGAGCCAATAAAGGCAATCGTGGTCATCGTATAGTCAAAGCGCGAATACTGGCGCACCGCCGAATAGATGCCAATCGGTACAGCGATCAGGATCGAAAGCAGGATTGACGTTCCCATCAACGAGAGCGTATAGGGCAAGCGCGACATAATCAGCGTCATCACCGGACGATCACGCAGGATCGTCTGTGAGAGCCCAAAGTCACCAAAGAAGACCCCATTGCTCACACGGCGATCCTCAATGGAGGCCAAGGTCAACGGCACCTCGCAGCCCTCTTCAATAATCTCGACCCGGCCATCGGGATAGACGAGGCGCACTTGGCCCGGGATGGAACAGCCAACCTGCCAATCGGCTCCAATTGCGCCGAAGATCGGCCCAGAAGGCCAACCAATCAGCCAGCGGGAAAAACGAAAAGGAAGATAAAAATCAAGTTCAAAACGTTCACGCACACGTTGTACATCTGTCTGATCCACCCGACTCATGCCATCATTCTGGCGCTGGGCACCCCTCAACTCATCAATTGGGCCCCCTGGTGCGAGGTAGAGTAGTATAAACGACAAAAAAGCTGCAACAACAGTAACAAAAAACATCTGTACAAAACGGCGAATAAGAAATGTCGTCATAACTTTACTCCGTTTTTCTGCTGCAAATGGGCGGCAAAGAGGCCGCCCACTTGCAACAAAGACGGTTGTTCAGGCGATCGCAACTAGCGCCGATACAGATTCATATCAACGTGCTCCCAGGTCGAACTGGGCACCACGAAGGCCTGAATGGTACCAGCCTCACCGGCCTCAATCACCATCTCAACCTCAGTACCAGCACCAAGGGTCTCGCTACCAAGCACATCAATCTCGCCAGTCAGCAACTGGGCCACGGCCTGGTTGGTGTCGGCGACGAACTGAACGATAATCGTTGACACAGCCGGCTCACCCTGGAAGTAGTTGGGGTTGGCGCGCAAGGTCATGCGCTGACCCTTGTCCCAACTCTCGATGGTGTAGGGGCCAGAGCTGAGCGGGCTCTCAACGACTTCGGGCAGGCTGCTCCACTCGCTGGCGGGTACATCGGCCAGGTTACGCCCATCGCTCAAGACCAGGTGCGACGGGTAGAAGGTGAGCAGACCAGAGAAGTAGGTCGGCCACTGCACACCGGGGTAGAAGGTCACGGTGTAGCTGACATCATCGTGGAATTCGACATCAGCCATCGAGCGGCAGACGGCCAGGGTGACGGCACCCGAATCGGGGTCGCAGTCAATCTTGTAGGCCAGCTCAAAGTCGGCCTGCTTCACCGGCTCGCCATCTTCCCAGGTAAGACCCTCAACCCAGGTGTCGGTCACCGAGAGCTGCATCATGGTAAGGGTACCACTCTCATAGACCACCGTCTCGCCATCTGCGGTCACCACCTCAACGCCGGGGGCCAATTCAACCGCCTCGCCGTCGGTGTTCCAGACGGTATCGCCCTCACTCACCTCAACCTCTTCATTGACCGCCGCGCCATTCTCGATGGTCGAGAGCTGGGTAAGGCCAAAGGGCTGGAAGTCATAGGTGTAGCTGGTGGTTGCGGGCACACCAAGCAGGAACGAGACCACACGCTGCACAGCGGCACTCTCGATCAGCGTCCAGAGGGTGGCTGGCTCTTGGGTAAGACCAATTACCACCGTATCGCCGCCATCGCTCAACTCCCACTCAAAGGCATTGGCGGTGTAGTACTCGGTCGGATCGGCGCGGAAATTGACCAAATTGTTGCTCGCGGCATAGGCTTCGAGGCGATTAAAGAGCGGGAGGCTCACCATATCACGGGTGAATTCTTCCTGCACAATCGCATACTGGCGGATGCGCTCATCGCGGTCGAGGGTGTTATTCGCGGCAGTAATCGCGATGCTCGCCCGCTCGTTGCACCAGCCCATGTAGTTCTGGCCTTCCCAGTTGTTCTCGGGCAACGGAATTTGGTTACAGGCATATAACGTGCGCCCGGCGGGATCGGTCTGCCCAACCCAAGCAAAGGCACCCAACTCAAACTCGCGGCGGGCCAAGCCGGTGGTGCTACCAAACCACCAGGAACCAGGCGCATAGGTGGGGATCACCTGAATACCACAGGCCGCCATCTGCTGAATAAAGACAGCACCCCAGGTCTGGCGGAACTGGGCATTGGTGGTGGTGAAGTTCAACGCGAGAACATCACCATCTTCGTTGGAACGCACGGGCTCACCCGTCCATCCAGCCTCCTCGAGCAGTTCTTGGCCACGCTCAAGGTCAAAGGGGTAGGTGGTAATATTCTCAGTCGCCAGCGCCCAGTGGCCCTGGGGCAGGAAGGTATCCATCAGCAACTCTTCCTTCTGCTCGTCGCTGAGGAAGGGATAGACCGACTCGATCAACTCAGGCCGATTGGAGCAGTAGGCAATCGCATGGCGCACGCGCACATCACTCAGGATGGGATGGGGCGTACTGAAGGCACCCGAAGGCGCGGCAGCAGCCGGCTCATCAGCCTCATCAGCAGGCTCACCCTCTGTAGTTGGCTCAACAACCTGATCAGGATCAGGGGTTGCCGTCACAACAATCGGCTCGGCAGTCTGTACAACCACAACCGTCTCGCGGACTACTGGCTCTGCTGCGGGGGGTGTCCCACCACAAGCAGCCAAGATGGGCAGAATCAGCGCCAGCAACGCAAACGCGGCGGCGCGCCTAGAAAGGAGACCCATACGTGACAATCCTCCTTACATAATTTCCCCGACGCACAGCATCGAGGGGACATCTGTGCCATTGGCAGGCATCTGCTGCCGCTGGCCCGCAATGCTTCAACCGAGACAAAACACCAAATACACCACTTGGCCGTGCCTAATTCACGGGTAGGTGGTGTCACGCCTGATGTGCTTGGGTAGCTTATAAGCAGAGGATTCAGGCTGAAACAATGGCGTTAGGTCTATCTTAGGATGAGGTTGAAGACATTTCCTCGGAATTATAGGTTCAAAAAGCACGGATGTCAAAGGAATTTTTTGTTAGGGATGGTTTCAGGGCACTTTACAGTTTGCGCCAGTAGGTAGTGCCGACTTTAGTCGGCTGAGGTCTCCGACAACCTCTGGATGCCGACTAAAGTCGGCACTCCAACTGTGAAGCTGAAAGGCCGTTTCTGAAACCATCCCTTAGCGCGAAAAAGTTCTGGGCCGCGACGTTGGCTTCGACCCTTCGACAAGCTCAGGGCTCAGCCAACGTCGCGGTGGCGCGAATGACATGCTATACTGTTAGAGTATAGAAGTATCCTCATCTGCAAAGACCGCAGCCGTCAGGAGTCGTCCTGTGCCTGAGCCACCGCCCTTGCTGACGGATCAGCTCATTGTTTCATTGCAGGCGCTGTGTGAGCAGCCTTCGGTTGTTGGGCAGCCCGATGATCTGACGGCAAGCGCCGCGCTGATTGGGGCGCAACTACAATCGTTGGGGATGCAGGTACGCATTGCGCCGGGACCGCCGCCAGTGGTACTCGCACGCCGCAATGGGCGCTCAGAGCAGACGTTGTTGCTCTACCATCGCTTCGATGCGCCCCCCTCTGGCCCTTGGCGCGTCTGGTCGCACGAACCCTACCAACTGGCAGAGCGCGATGGTGCGCTCTATGGCCGTGGGGTTGCTGAGGGCAAAGGGCCTTTTGCCGCCCATATGCAGACTGTGCAGGCGCTACTCACGGCCTATGGCGAACTGCCCTGTGGCATCGTCTTTGTCGTGGACGGCGGCGGTCTGCTTGGTTCACCCAGCCTAGCCCAAGCCCTCGATGACAACCCCGATCTCTGTGCGGCTGATGCCTGCCTTGGTAGTATGGGTGAGCGTGAGGATAATGGCACACCACTCTGTTATAGTGGCTGCAAAGGGCTATTGCAGGTACGTCTGAGCGCCCGTGGCCCCACCCACCCACTGCCTGCCGGGGCGGCACCCGCCCTGCGTAACCCGCTCTGGCGCCTCACCTGGGCACTGAGTAATATCAAGGGCGAAGATGAAGATATTCGCATCCCCGGCTTCTACGAAGAGGTTGACGGCCCCACCCGCGACGAGAATACCGCGCTGCGGGCGATCAAGCTCGATGAGTATGGGCGTCTCGCTGCCTGGGGAGCCGACCACTTTCTCTTTGGGATGAGTGGTGTTGCCCTGGTGCGCGCCGAAGTGACACTCCCCACCTGCAACCTCAGTAGCATTCACTGCATGCCCGAGAGCGACTTAGCCCAACTCCCCTCTACGGCCAACGCCGTCCTTGACTTCCAGCTTGTCCCGCGCCAAACGCCAACCTTGCTAGCCCAACTGCTGCGCGAACACCTCGACGACCGCGGCTTCAGCGATGTGGGCATCGAACAACTGCCCGGAGGTTACTCTCCCGCTCGTACCAATGCCCAAAACCGCTTTGTGCGCCAAGTCTCGGCTGCGGGAGCGGCTGTTTTTGGCAAAACGCTCTCCATCGTTCCCTCAGGGCCCTTTGCCCTACCGTTGCAACTCTTCGTCGAACGCATGACCTGCCCAGTTGTCTCGGTCGGCTTGGCCCGCCCCGATAGCTCACCCTACGGCCCCGATGAGCATATTTCCCTCACCGAATTGCTACGCCACGGGCGCTTGCTGCTTGAGTTGGCTATGGCTATGGCGAAGTAGCGAGGGGAGCGAGAAGCGAGGGCGCAGAGAAATTTTACCACAGAGGCACAGAGGTTTTGACGGAGGGAGTGTAATACCAAATCCGATAGCCGATAGCCGATAGCCGGACATGGCGTCTCAATGCGCTTGAATGTCATTAGGCATGCGGCCT
>NZ_NQWI01000117.1 GCF_002532535.1 Candidatus Viridilinea mediisalina | reverse complement strand
AACAGGCCGCATGCCTCATGACATTCAAGCGCATTGAGACGCCATGTCCGGCTTTCAGCTATCGGCTATCGGCTATCGGATTTGGTATTACCCCAAAGCCCGATAGATCTCCGCCCATTGCGTTAAGCTCACCGTTTCGGCGCGTTGCTGTGGGCTTACGCCAGCGGCGGCGAGGGCGGCGAGAGCTTGGGCGCGGCTCACTGGGCGGCCTTGGGCGGCGAGGCCACTTGGTAGTGCGTTGCCAAGTTGTTTGCGTGCCTGGTGGAAGCCCGCTTTGATGATGCGAAAGAGTTGGTCTACATCGTCTACGACAACGGCGGGCGCGGGGCGGCGGCGGAGGCGCAGAATGGCCGAGGCGACGGCGGGTGCGGGAATGAAACTACTGGCTGGAACTTGGGCTACGAGCTCCGCTTCGGCGTAGAGTTGCACCGAGTGGGCCAGGATGCTCAGGTTACCTTGTGTGGCCGTAATGCGCTGTGCGACCTCCCATTGCACGAGGAGGACGCTGAGTTCAGGGGCATGGCTGGCCTCAAGGAAGTGGCGCAGGACGGCTGAGGTGATGGCGTAGGGCAGGTTGGCGATCAGTTTGTAGGGGCGTTGCAACGTTTGCGCTGCCGCCAGTAATTCAGCGGGAGCCACCCGCAGCACATCGGCCTCCACAATGCTGAGCGGGGCGCTACGGAATTCATCGCGCAGGCGTGCTGCGAGGCGGCGGTCGAGTTCAACTGCGACGGTATGCTCAGCGCGTTGGGTCAGTTCCCAGGTAAGCACCCCCAAGCCTGGCCCCACTTCCACCACAAGATCGTTGGGGCTAAGCTCGGCGGCGGCCACAATCCTGGCCAGCGCCTCGCCGTCCACCAAGAAGTTCTGGCCCATGCCACGGGTTGGACGTAGCTCAAGCGCCCGTAGGGCCGCACGCACACGCTGCGGGCTGAGGTAGGGATTTGTCATGAGGAAGGAGGAAATAGAAAGTAGGAAATAGGAAATAGGTTGTTAGGGATGGTTTCAGGCTACCTTTAGTCGGCTGAGGTCGCCGCCCCCCCGGATGCCGACTAAAGTCGGCACTACGACAGTAAAGAGGTCGCCGCCCCCCCCCCCCGGATGCCGACTAATGGTCTTCCAGAAATTAATCCGGTGTCGCGGCACGGACTAGACCTGATAGATATGCCAGATCTGCGAGGTCTGGTTAGCGGATTATTTACTGGAAGACCATAAGTCGGCACTACGATGCCCGCCCATGGACTATTCAGCATGACAGGCTGCTGGGATACTTGAAAATTTCTGCTTCCCTGAGACGCCATGTCCGGCTTTCAGCTATCGGCTATCGGCTATCGGATTTGGTATTACTACTCCAAAGGCACAAGAATTGTCACCTTGGTGCCCTTGCCGGGCTCGGATTCAAGCTCGGCATTCCCGCCTACCAAGCGTGCCCGTTCGTCAATGTTGAGCAAGCCGAAGGAGCCGCGCTTCTCGTAGCTACGCAAGACGCCCTGGAGATCAAAGCCAGCGCCGTCGTCTTGCACAACCGTCAGCAGATTTTTGCCCTCACGCCGCAGGCGAATCCAGATATGCTTGGCGCGGGCGTGCTTCAACGCATTGTTGACCGCCTCTTGAATGATGTTGAAGAGCGTCCCTTCGGTCTTGGTTTCAAGGTGGACATCCTCAACATCAGAGCCCTCCAAGACAATCTTTGTTCCAGCGTTGTTATTCTGGAAACGTTCAAGGTACTGTTCGAGCGTCACCCGCAGCCCTTGGGTCTCTAGCACGAGGGGGCGCAGCTCAAAGAGCATGGTCCGCACCTCGTAGGTCGTCCGTTTTGACAGGGCACTCATCTTATCGAGTTCTTCGATCACCCGTGAGGGATCGCGTTCAAGCAGGCGCTTAATGAACTCAATGTTCATGGTCAGGGCCGCGAGGGCTTGGGCTGGGCCATCGTGCAGGTCGCGGGCGAGTTGGTGGCGCACGACCTCTTCTTTCGAGATGAGCTTATTGCGCTCCTCTTTGAGATCAAAGATCAGTTGTGCATTCTGCAGCGCAATAATCGCATAGTTAGCCAGGGTGGTCAGATGGTCAATCTGCTCGCCGGTAAAGGAGCCGGGGGTATCAATTGCCACCACCATCATGCCATAGCTCCGCAGATTGGCACGCAGCGGCACAAGGCATGCGCGGGTGCAGCGCTGCAACGTACTAAAACGAGCGAGGTCGGGCTCTTGGCTAGGTACCACCACCCGCGCCTCCGAGCCGCGCAACACCTCCGCAATCCCGGCGTTCACCGTAAGCTGAAGGCTCTGGTCGTTGGCATCAAGCGACTCACTGGCAGCCACAGAGAGCGTATCGGCCTCTTCGCTTGAAAGCAGCACAAAGCCAGTCGTAAAGGGCACGAGCTTACGGCTCTCACGCAGCGTTGATTCAAGAACTTGGCGATAGTCAACCGTCGTTGCGAGGGTATAGGCCACCTCATAGAGTGAGCGCATCTGGTCGCGGTAGGCACGGGCATCATTGAGCGCCTGTTCAGCCTCTTGGCGGGCCAGTTCAACACTCGCACGATTACTCTCACTCCAGCGCTCAGTGAGGCCACTGGTCACCCAAGGCACAAGGGTGAGCGTTAGCGCCCGCAGCCCCATTGCCACACCATCAAGGGCTTCAAATTCGATCCCAGGCGCAAGAATGATATGCCATGCGATAAAGGCGATGCTATAGAACCCAGCGGCCAACACCCCAGAGGCGAGGCTCATCATGGGTGGTTGGCGCACAGCGGCATTGATCAGCGGCAGCAGAAAGAGCGGAAAGAAGACAACCGTACTCTCGCCGCCAAAGAAGGTCATGAGCGAAATAAAGGCCAAATCCACAACATAGGCATAGCTCAGCAGCGGCAACACCGCAGGGATAAAGATGAGCAGGGTTGCCAACACACCAAAGGCAACATAGGCCCACAGCACAATCACCAGCGGAGGACTCGCGATACTCACCGGCCAGAGCGCACCCTCGGTCAGGAAGCTCGTAATCGCAAAGAGCAAAAGCAGGGTAATCCAGCGCGCTAAGGTATAGAAGCGCTCGCCGCCGAGCATGCGCCAGGTATTGGTTTGGGGCTGATTCGACACCGTTGGGGTATTGGTTGAAGTAGTTATGTTCACCGATTTCTATATGGTCGCATGCTGGCTTCGACAAGCTCAGCCACCGCGCCGCTGGCTCGGTGGCTGAGCTTGTCGAAGCCAGCATGTCGAAACCAAGCGGCGCGGCCCAGAACTTTTTCGCGCTAAGAGGTTGTCTGAAAAGCTCGTGGACACGCGTTGGAGTGCCGGCTTTAGCCGGCTGAAGCCGGCACTCCAACGCCAGTTCATGGACTTTTCAGACAGCTTCTGAGGGATGGTTTCAGGGCACTACGACGGTAAAGCTACAAGCGTCTTTCTGAAACCATCTCCCAACGAAAAACCTACAGCGTCTTCAAGGTGTCAAGCGTCGAGCGTACCGCTTCAGCGGACTTGTTGAGCAGAACCATTTCCTCTTCATTGAGCGGCAGCTCAATGATCTTCTCGATGCCACCAGCCCCAAGGATCACGGGAACACCGAAGTAGATGTCGTTCAACCCGTACTGGCCGGTGAGGTAGGCAGCAACGGGAATGACACGCTTCTTGTCCTTGAGTACTGCCTCAACCATCTGGGCGGTAGCAGCAGCGGGGGCATAGTAGGCACTGCCGGTCTTGAGCAGATTGACAATCTCGCCGCCACCCTTGCGGGCACGATCCACAATGGCAGCTAGGCGCTCCGGGCCAATGAACTCGGTCACTGGGATACCGCCAATGGTGGAGAAGCGTGGCAGAGGAACCATCTCATCACCGTGGCCACCCATCAGCATTGCCTGGATGTCCTCAACACTCACCCCCGTCTCCATGGCAATGAAGGTACGATAGCGGGCGCTATCAAGCACGCCAGCCTGGCCCATCACGCGCTCTTTGGGGAAGCCACTCGCCTCAGCGGCGACATAGGTCATGGCATCGAGCGGATTATTGACCATAATAATGATCGCGTTGGGCGAAAGGGGCGCGGCACTGGAGACACAACTGCGCGTAATGTCCGCATTGACTTTGATCAGATCCTCGCGGCTCATGCCGGGTTTACGCGGTGCCCCGGAAGTAATGACAATCACATCGGAGTTGGCGGTATCGGCATAGTCGTTGGTGCCCACCACCCGCGCATCGTAGCCCATCACTGGTGCGGCCTCGTAGAGATCGAGGGCTTTACCTTGCGGGATACCCTCAACAATATCGAGCAGCACAATATCACCCAGTTCAGCAGCGGCACACCAGTGGGCAGTGGTTGATCCAACGAATCCGGAACCAATGATACTGATCTTCTTCCGCATAAGCGGCCTCCTCATACATAACATTGTGGGCATCAGGTTGGTGTTTGCGGTTCAGCATGGACGTGGTAGACTACCGCAATATGCTACACCATAGCGTATTGTAGCATATTAGCATACTGAGTCGCAGACCCTAAAACAGACGGTTTTGGTTTGGGCCTTGTTCAGCGCTTCCATTGGGGCCATCGATCCACGTAAGGCCGAGGTGTTCATAGGCGCGGCGGGTGGCGACGCGACCACGGGGAGTGCGCTGGAGGAAGCCAAGTTGCAGCAGGAAAGGCTCGTAGACATCCTCAATCGCGTCTACCTCTTCGGCCAAGGCGGCGGCAAGGGTCGAGAGGCCAACCGGGCCACCGTTGAAGAGTTCGATGATCGCCCGTAGCAGGCGGCGATCATTCTCGTCTAGGCCCAGATCGTCAACTTCGAGTTGTTGCAATGCGGTACGGGCTACTGCTAGGTCAATCGGGCCTTCGGCAACCACTTGGGCATAGTCGCGCACGCGGCGCAGGAGCCGATTGGCAATACGGGGGGTGCCACGGGCGCGACGGCCCAACTCAAGCGCTGCATCGTCGCTGATGCTTACCCCCAGGATTCCCGCTGAACGGGCTACGATCTCGCACATGGCGGTATCGGAGTAGAATTCGAGGCGATGGGGGGCAACGAAGCGGTCGCGCAGGGGCGAGGTGAGCAGCGCCAAGCGGGTGGTTGCGCCTACCACCGTAAAACGTGGCAACTTCAGGCGCAAACTGCGCGCACTTGGCCCTTTGCCCACAATCAGATCGAGTGCAAAATCCTCCATAGCCGGATAGAGAACCTCCTCAACCACGCGGTTGAGCCGGTGAACTTCATCGATGAAGAGGATGTCATTCTTTTGCAGATTGGTCAGAATAGCGGCAAGATCGCCAGCGCGCTCGATGGCAGGGCCACTGGTGACCTTAATCTTCACCTCCATCTCGTTGGCAATCACATTGGAGAGCGAGGTCTTACCCAAACCAGGCGGCCCATAGAAGAGCGTATGGTCAAGCGGCTCACCGCGCCCACGGGCGGCGCTGATGGCGATGCGGAGTTGCGCGACCACCTTTTCTTGACCGATGAATTCGGCCAGATTGCGGGGACGTAGGCTCTTTTCGACCTGTTGGTCGTCATTCGCAGGCTTAGGGCTTACCAGTCGCTCATCATCTTCCATGGTTGCTCCGCACGGGTGTGTTCTTGCCGCTTTGCATTATACCGTATCGGCTTGTAGGTTGGGGCTACGCCCCAAACCCCGTTTTTTGTTCTGTTGTGGCGGCTTTGCCGCCACAACAGAACAACAAGAGTTTTCTTGGGGGAGGCGAAGCCTCCCCCAACCCCCCGCCGGAGGCGAACATAAGGCGTATGGGCTGTGCCCCCAAACCTCTGTCGGAAGGCGTAGCTTGGCCTAGCCCCCCAACTCTGACATGCCGCGTAGGGTGGGCAAGACGCCTTCGGGCAGGCCGTGGCCCCAGGGTTTCAGATAGACTGCATGGCGGATGATCTGCTCAAGTTTGGCTTGGCTGGCTCCATTGCGGAGGGCGGCCCGCAGATCCACTTCGTTGTCGCGCAGGAGGCAGAGGTGCAGGCGTCCGTCGGCAGTGAGGCGCATACGGTTGCATGTGTCACAGAAGGGATCGGTGACGGCGCTGATGAAGCCGAGTTTGCCAGGGGCACCAGGAATGCGATAGCAGCGCGCTGGGTCGGCGGCATGGTGTTCTTCAAGTTGCAACGGGCCAAAGTGGGCTTCGATGTGTGCGATCAATTCACTGGTACTCACCACGCCATCTTCGGCGAGGTTGGCGACACCAGAGAGCGGCATGACTTCGATGAAGCGTAGTTCCCAGGGGTAGCGGGTGGTGAGGGAGGCTAACGCAACCACTTCATCATCGTTCAGGCCACGTACAATCACCGCATTGAGCTTGATGGGGTGCAGACCGGCAGCATTGGCGGCTTCAATACCGGCCCAGACATCGTCGAGGTTAGCGCCATAGCTGATCTGACGGAACTTGAGCGGATCGAGGCTATCAATGCTAATGTTGACCCGATCAAGCCCTGCGGCTTTCAACTGGTGAGCTTGATGGCGCAGACGTAACGCATTGGAGGTCATCGCAATATGCTCAATGCCAGGCAGCGCCTTCATTGCTCGGATCAACTCCACGAGGTCTTGACGCAGCGTTGGTTCACCGCCAGTAAGCCGCAGCTTCCGAAAACCCGCCGTAGCAGCAGCCTGTACCACGCGCAGTAATTCCGCGTTGGTCAACAACTCCGGACGCGGCGCAAACTGCATGCCCACAACAGGCATACAGTAGACGCAACGCATATTGCAGCGGTCGGTCAATGAGATGCGCAGGTAATCAATCCGTCGCCCAAAGCTATCGCATGCAGGCTGGTGCGTAGCGTAATGGGGCATGCTCGCTGCTTCAAAGAGGGTAATGGGGACGGTACCCGCCATTGGGTGATCACGGTTCATTGTGATCCTCGGTTATTTCAGTGTGAATTATTGCACAAACTTCAGCACCGAAATGCGGGCGGCGAGTTGGCGCGCCACTTGGCGGAAGGTTTCGGCGTAGGCATCGGGAGCAGCGTTGCTCACTGCGGGGTTGCCACTATCGCCCCCGGCGCGCACAGCCATGCCCAGAGGAATCTGGCCCAGCAGCGGCACGCCAAGTTGCGTCGAGAGCCGTTCAGCGCCGCCGCTACCAAAAATATCGTAGCGTGTGCCCGTATCTGGCGCAACAAAGTAGGCCATGTTTTCAACAATGCCGAGCAGTGGGACATTGACCTTCTTGAGCATCTCCATCGCCTTGATCACATCGGTGGTAGCCACCGCTTGGGGCGTCGTGACAATCAGGCTGCCGGTGAGCGGCAAGCTCTGCGCAAGAGTGAGCGCAATGTCGCTGGTGCCGGGCGGCATATCAATGATCAGGTAGTCGAGCGGTGCCCATGCCACATCATAGAGAAACTGGCGCAGCAACTGGCTGGCCATAGGGCCGCGCCAGATCACCGGCTGGTTCTCATCAATCATAAAGCCCACCGACATGAGCTTAATGCCATGGCCCTCAAGCGGCAGGATCATAGCCTTGCCCTGCTCATTCTGCACCGCCTGGGGCTGGCCGTTGATGCCCAGCATCAATGGGAGACTAGGGCCAAAGACATCGGCATCGAGCAACCCAACGCTGGCCCCCTCTTGGGCGAGGGCCACCGCCAGATTGACCGCAACGGTACTCTTGCCCACCCCGCCCTTACCAGCGGCGACCGCCAACACATTGGAGACGCCAGGAATCGGGGCTTGTTCCGGCAGACCGGCGTGCTGGCGGGTATTGGCGCTAAACTCCAGCAGCACCGTTTCAACCCCCGGCACTGCGGCGACCGCCGCCTCAGCCTCGGCGCGAATCTGATCCTTCAACGGGCATGCGGGCGTGGTCAATTCCACTGTAAAACTGACACGACCGCCGTCAACCTGCACATCCTTGATCATACGCCGCGAAACGAGATCACCACCCAACTCCGGCTCTTGCACTTGGCTGAGGGCGTTCAGCACCTGCTGCTCGGTGACCTGCACATCGCGCGAAGAGAGACCCATAGCACGCTACTCCAATCCTAGCATAGTTGTCTGATATGATCTAGTATAATACCATTTCCGATTGTAGATTGTAGATTTCAGATTGTAGATTGCCGAACATGGCATCCCAAAGAGCTTGAGCGTTCTTGATTGTGCGGGATGTTCAAGGGTAATTGGCAATAACGCAAAAACTACACAGTTGATGGTTTAGAACGTTTGCCGCTGTAGCGACCGCTAGGGCTTTGGGATGCCCTGGATGGCCCTCACCCCTACCCCCTTCGACAGGCTCTGGTTCGACAGGCTCTGGTTCGGCAAGCTCTGGTTCGGCAGGCTCACCAACCGGGCACCGCCTCTCCCACAACGTGGGAGAGGGGCGCAGGCAACGCTGTTTTTGTGCGTTCCTTTGCGCTCTTTTGCGGCGTTCCTTGCGCTTGAAGTTATCCCTCGCGTTCCCACCCGCTCTCTGCTTGGGCCTGTTTGGGGCGTTTGGCTTTGGCCACGCGCTCGCTGCGCCCTGGCTGGAGCATGCGGACTGCCAGAGCCAGACAGATCAGCGTCAGTACCAGCGAGATTGCAATATAGGCCAGCCAGGGTGCAGGCACCAACAGATCGCCTTGGGTTGAAGTCATTGTGAAGTAGAACGGCCCCTCGCCTTCACCGAGCATCACGGCGCTTGCGCCGAGGGCAATGAAGGGGTGGAGACACAGGATAAAGCCCATGCTATAGATAAAGAGCGGGCTATCAAAGTTGATCACCGGATCGAGTAAAATCGTGCTAATCGTGAGGATAAAGGGAACCGCCAGCAATATCAGGATCACGCTGCCCTGGGCCATAACGGTTGCCGCAAGGGTAGTCCGCATCACACTTGACCAGAAGAGGCCAACGGTGGCATAACAGATCGCGGTGACGACTAGGCCAGCGATGCCGATCAGCAACTCCATGCCGCTCACGCCCCCAAAGAGGAAAGAGAGCCCTGCCATAGGTAGGGCGGCAAAGATCAGGAGCAGCGCAAAGGCTAAGGCTGACGTGAGTTTGCCCAGTGCAATCTGAAGCGGTGAGAGCAGCGTGGTCATGAGCAGATCATAGCTCTGCCGCTCACGTTCGCCCGAAATAGCACCTGCTGTGAGTGAGGGGGTAATGATACAGACCTGAATAAGACTCACGATCATCACCGTGAAGAAGATCGCCTTGCCCACCTCGCGCCCCGGCCCCGCAGCGGGATCATTGATGCCGTGGCGGAAGGAACTTGCTACGGCCATATAGATCAGCAGGGTGACAACCGCAATGATGCTGAGATAGACCACCAACATGGCTAAGGCGCGTTTGCCACGGATGCGCCCGCGCAATTCGCGGGTCAGTACAGGGTTGGCGAGGAGTTTCATAGTTGTATCTTTACACACCTGTTGCTGTTTGGCAACGAAAATCAACAGGCAAAGCTATGCGGGGGCGGAATTGCCGCCCCCGCATCGTATCGCAGCGAAGCTGCCCAACGAGTGAATGTCTGTACTTACGTTGGTTGCGCAACCACCATCCTTTGCTCACGGTAACTGTTGAGCATAAAGTTGCCATACTGCCAAGCCCCAATAGTGAAGAGCATCTGGGCAAAGGTCTGGCTGAGTTGCATGAACCAGACAGTTGAGATAGCCGGGTTGGGGATTTCAGCCATCTGCGACATAATCAGCACAATGACAATGGTGCCAAGGAAGAGCGACCCGGTGAGCCACATCTTGCGCCCGAAGGAGGCGAGGACGAGCATGCCAAGCAGACCAATGTTCGAGATGGTGGCGAGCAGGATCAGCGGCACGCGCCAAGGGCCACCGTTCAGCGCAATGATGGACGAGATGGCTGCAAAGATAGCAATGACCACCAGCGGCACGAGCCAGGGGTTCTTGAGCGGGGGCTGGTTGCGGAACTTGCGACGTACCTGGTAGAGCGCCCAGGCTACAAGGGTAAAGCCGGGGGCCACAAAAGCAAAGAGGCCACGGTTCATAAAGACAATATCTGGGCCATTTGCCGCGAGAATCAGTTTGCCCGTAGCTTTGAGGGTTCCACCAACCAGCGCGAGCACCATGCCAATCAGGGCCATACGCCCCAGTTTTTCATCAATCTGCCACGTCATGCGGGTGAGTAGCGCCAACGCAAAACCGGAGAAGATAACCGTCATGTAGTCCTGCAACGCCAACGGAATCGTGTAACCCATCTCGTTCGCTCCTGTCTGCTCAGATAACGAAGCCAACCCTATTGTAACGCTTATTGTATATATGTCACGAGAATTTCGCAAGTTGCTTAGAGGCTGTCTGAAAAGTCTATGGGTTGGCGTTGGAGTGCCGGCTTTAGCCGGCTAAAGCCGGCAACTCCAGCGTGTGCCCTCCGGCTTTTCAGACAGCTTCTTAGGGCTACGTCAACAACATTCAATTTGCCACAGCCTCACGAGACTGCTATGATGCGCGGAGCGAAAGCAGAGAGCCACACACCATGATCTGGACCATCTCAGACCTTCACCTTTCCCATGCTCGGCCTAAGCCGATGGATATTTTTGGGCCCCATTGGAAAGACCATGCCGAGCGTATTGCGGCGGCGTGGCGTGCGCGGGTGGCTGCGGATGACTGGGTGCTGGTGGCGGGCGACATCTCGTGGGCGATGAAATTGCCCGATGCGTTGTTGGATTTGCGCTGGATTGATGCCCTGCCTGGGCGTAAGGTGTTGATTCGTGGCAACCATGATTATTGGTGTTCGCGGCGGGTACGTCCGCTGCGCCCTCATCTGCCGCCTTCGTTGACGCTGCTTGGTGCTGATGCTTGTGATCTAGGCACTGCGGTTGTCTGTGGGACGCGGGGCTGGATTACGCCGGAGGTGCCAGGGTATACCCCCGCAACCGACGAGCCGATCTATCTGCGCGAATTGGGCATGCTTGAGCGTGCTTTGGCACATGCCACCAGTTTGGCCGCCGGACAGAAGCCGATTATTGTGATGCTGCACTATCCGCCCTTCTTTACCCAACAGCCAACCGAGTTTGTCCATCGGATTGCCGCCTGCCCTGGTGTGCGTGCCTGCATCTATGGCCATCTGCACCGGCGTCAAGACCATGAGCATGCTGTTAATCGCATAGTGGATGGTATTTCGTACCAGTTAACCTCGGCTGATTTTGTGCAATTTGGGCCGGTGGCGGTACGTGGATTATTGTGATGGTAAGCCTTATTGAATCTCAATCGGACGCGCTGGAGCGTAGGCAGACGCAGTTGGTACCAGTAGTGATGCAACGTCGTAGCTTTGATTTGGTGACTTCGCTCTTGGTTGTGTTGCTGCTGAGTCTGTTGGTAGGGCTTATGGCCTACCAGAATCCGGCCTCCGGGCGTGTCGCGGTTGGCTGGTTGGGTGACCGGCTCTTTTTAGGTACTACGTCTGGCCTTGGGGCCGATGCGGTGCTGCGCGGCGATTTTTTTGCCGATGATCTGACGCCTGGCTCGCCAACGGGGCGTAGTCGCTGGACCCGGCAGCATGCGCGGGTGGTGTTGCCCAACCTTGGCAGCGGGGCCGATCTGAAGCTTACCCTACTGGTGCAGGGCTGGCCCGACGATGTGCTGGATGCCCCCGTAGCCCAGCCGACGGTCGCGGTGCTTGCCGATGGGACGCTGCTCGGCAGTTTTCAACCGACCAGTGCGTGGGCCAGTTATGAACTGCGGCTGCCTGCAACGGCCCGTACTGGCGCTGATTTGACCCTCGATCTTGAGGTGGATCATACCTTTACTGATACCGCCTCGTTCGGGGTGGATCCGCGTCCCAAAGGCATCCGTCTCGCTGAGGTGCGGCTTCAGGCGCTGCAAGATGCGCCCACCTTAACCTTCTATCCTCCGGCATGGCGTGCGCTGGGGCTGATGGCCCTAGGGGCGCTGCTGCTCTATCTGCTGGTCAGCCGTTGGGTGCAGCAGACCGCCGCTGTCTATGGGCTGACGACGGTGGGCGTTGGGCTGGCCGGGATTGGCTTGGCAGTGGCGCGCATCTGGATGGGGGCGATCCTGCAGGTGGCCCTGCTGCTCCTGTTGCTCCTGCTGCTGTTGGCCTGGCGTCGCCCCCTGCTGCTGCTGGTGCGGGCTCTTGTGCGCCGCTTTACCTATGGCTTGGCTTTGGGCTATGGGCTGGTGACGGCGGCTCTGGTGCTCTTTGGCTATGCCTTGGCCGAACTGTTGGGCTGGTTGAGCAATGTTGGGTCGCCACTCTTTGTACAGACCTTTCCCGACTCGTTGCTCTACGGGCTGCTCGGTACAGGCGTGCTGGCGTTGGTGCTGGTGCTTGGGCGCGAGGGGTTGCCCCGCCTAGCCGATGCTATGGTCAACTTCATTGGCTCGCGCCGTGGCTCGCTGGGTCTGCTGTGGGCCTTTGGGCTGATCTGGATTGGCTATCAGGCTTGGGTGGTGGCCTACATGCCCTATCTTGGCCACGCCGACTACTCCGATAACGCGGTGGTTGCGCGCAATCTGGCCCAAGGGCGTGGCTGGGTGGTAGACTATGTTACCCAGTTCTACTATATCATTGAGGGTACCACCCGCCCCCAAGAGACCTGGCCGTTGCTTCAGCCGGTCTGGATTGTGCCCTTTTTCCTGCTCTTTGGCCCTGAGGAGTGGGCGGCAAAGTTGCCAAATTTGCTCTTTAATCTTCTGCTCCTTGTGCTGATCTACCAGATCGGTACGCGCCTCTGGGATCGGCGCGTGGGCCTGACTGCCGCGATCTTTGTGCTGACCAACTACCTCTTTTTTCGCCTCACGATCTATGTGACGAGCGATTTGGCCTTTGTGGTCTTTAGTGTAGGGGCGATCTATTGTCTCTATCGGGCTGTGGGGGGAGGGGAGAACAGAGAACAGAGAACAGGGGGTAAAGAACAGAGAACAGAGAACAGAGAACAGGGGGTAAAGAACAGAGAACAGAGAGCAGGGAGCAGGGAGCAGGGGGCAGGGAGCAGGGGGCAGGGGGCAGGGAGCAGGGAGCAGGGAGCAGGGAGCAGAGAACAGGGAACAGAGAACAGAGAACAGGGGGCAGAGAACAGGGAGCAATTCCCAGTTTTCGGCTCCTCGCCTCCTGCATCCTCGCCTCCCGCATCCTCGCCTCCCGCATCCTCGCCTCCCGCATCCTCGGCTCTCGGCTCTCGGCTATCATCGCGCGGCTACCTGCTGCTGGCGGGGGTGCTGACGGGGTTGATGATGTTGCAGAAGCCGTCGGGGGCGATGCTGGCCTTGGGGATGGGGCTCTGGTTTTTGGCGCAACGCTGGCACACCGAGGGGCGTGGGTTGCTGCGCGCGTTGACGCCGCAGCGCGTGTGGCTCATGATAGCGCCGGTGGCGCTCTGGACAATCATTGCGTTGGTGGTGCTTTCGCCCTATCTGGCGCGGAATCTGGCACTCTTTGGCAAACCGGTCTATTCTACCGAAAGCTATGATGCGTGGGTTTTGGGCTATCGCGGTAATACTGGCGATGCTTGGGAAGAGATTTACCGCGTCTTTGTGCCTGAGTTGGGGGGGCCGGGGCGACCCGACCGGAGTTGGATTCTGCGCTGGGGTTTTGATAAGACATTGGAGAAGTTTGAGCAGCAGGTGATGGCGCTGCGTGACTATATCGTACCTGTGTGGTACGGGTTGCCAGCGGCGCTTGACGGGCTGGTGAGTGCCAATGAGCGGCGCAATATTGCTGCGCCTATTGGGGCTTGGCTGGCGCTGATTGGCTGCGTAGGGGCATTGCGCTTCCGACGGCGGATCTTGGGGCTTTTGCTCACAACCTATACACCCTATGTGATCTTTATGCTCACCTATTGGCGCACCAACGAAGAGCGCTATTGGGTCATCCTGATTCCATGGCTGGCGCTGCTGGGCGCGTGGGCGCTCTGGGCGGGCTATGATGCGCTGGCAGCGCTTGGGGATCGGCGTTGGGCCCCGTTGGGCCTGATTCTGGTGGGCGTGCTTATCAGTGGGGTTGTGAGTTTTTCGCGGCCCGATATTGCCCAAAAGGTGCGTGATGAGATTGCGATTTGGCAGCCTGACCTTGATGCCTATGCTTGGCTAACGCAGCATACGACGCCGGGGGCGGTGGTGATGACCCGCATTCCCTGGCAGCTCCATTGGCATACCGAACGTCCAGCGGTGATGATTCCTAATACCGGAGATCGGGAGTTACTGCTCTACTTGGCGCAGCACTACAATGCCCAGTATCTGGTGCTAGAGAACCAGCAGCGCGTCAAGGGTGATGCGGGTCGCCTGCTCGCTCCATTGCTCGATCACCGTAATCAGGTGGGCCAGGTGATTGATGGCTTTGAGTTGATTTATGCGAGTCCGACTGAAGATTTTCGGGCGTTTATTTATCGTTTTCCTCAAGGGGCTTCGCCCTAAATATTGTAAGAAGCTGTCTGAAAAACTAGTAGGTACGCGTTGGAGTGCCGGCTTTAGCCGGCTGAAGCCGGCACTCCAACGCCAGTTCATAGACGTTTCAGACAGCCTCTAAGGTTTGCAAGTGAACCAAGCCTCCTCGCGCACCCTACAATATCTAATGAGAATCCCATGCGTATTTTAATGCTGGCGTCATCGTTTCCGAAGTGGCCTGGGGAGACGACCGCTCCCTTTATGGAAGAGATTGCGGCGGGCGTGGCGGCGCGTGGCCATGCGGTGACCTTGCTGCTGCCCTACCACCCCGAGTTGCAGCGGGCTACCGTCGAGCGCGCTGTCCGGCTGCGGGTCTACCGCTATGCGCCCCATCGGGCGCTGAATGTCTGGGGCTATGCCCAGTCGCTCTTCAGTGATACGCAGGTGAAGTTTCGCACCCTGGTGGCGGCGCCGTTTGCCCTTGGGGCGGCAACCCAAGCGCTTATGGCAGAGTTGGAGCAGGCCCGACGGGCGGGGCATGCCTACGATCTTGTACATGCCCATTGGGTGCTGCCCAATGGCCCGCCCGCCGCCTTGCCTGCGGCGCTCTTTGGCCTGCCGCTGGTGGTTAGTCTCCACGGCAGCGACATCTACCTCGCCGAGCGCCACTGGGCTTTGGCGCTGGTTGCGGCACTGACGCTGCGGGCGGCTGATGCCGTGACAGCCTGTAGTGGCGATCTGCGGGCCCGCGCCTTAGCCTTGGGCGCACGTCCAGCAACAAGCCATGTGATTCCCTATGGGGTTGATGTGGGCCAATTTCGCCCCGATCCCCATGCCCGTGCTGCCGTACGCAACGAATTGGGACTCCCCGCCGCTGCGCCAGTGGTGCTAGGGCTGGGGCGTTTGGTAGCCAAAAAGGGCTTTGGCGTGCTGCTGGAGGCATGGCCTACGGTGTTGCGTACATGTCCTGATGCAACATTGGTGCTTGTAGGCTATGGCGATCTGCGGGCCAGCCTTGAAGCCCAGGCCGCCGCCTTGGGCATCAGTGGGCGCGTGCGCTTCACGGGCCAACTGGAGCGCACGCGCACCGCCGCCTACCTCGCTGCCGCCGATGTCTTCGCGTTGCCGATTGTGCGCGACGGGGTGGACGGGCTGCCCAACACCCTCTTGGAAGCCATGGGTGCGGGGCGGGCGATTGTGGCCTCACGTGTCGCCGGGGTGCCTGATGTCCTCGATGATGGGTGCCATGGCCTGATTGTGCCTGAACGCAACCCTGAGCGTCTCGCCACCGCGTTGGTGCGTCTGCTCACCGATCATGATCTGGCTACGCGCCTCGGCCACGCCGCCCGCGTCCGTGTGGAGCAGGAATTAACCTGGCAGCAGACGGCACGGAGGTATGCGGCGGTGCTGGAGGCTATAGCCGATAGCCGATAGCCGATAGCCGATAGCCGATAGCCGATAGCCGATAGCCGATAGCCGATAGCCGATAGCCG
>NZ_NQWI01000004.1 GCF_002532535.1 Candidatus Viridilinea mediisalina | reverse complement strand
GCTGAGCCTGTCGAAGCCACGCAGTGCGCCGCCGCACCGCTGGCTGAGCCTGTCGAAGCCACGCGGTGCGCCACCGCACCGCTGGCTGAGCCTGACGAAGCCACGCGGTGCGCCACCGCACCGCTGGCTGAGCCTGTCGAAGCCACGCGGTGCGCCGCCGCACCGCTGGCTGAGCCTGTCGAAGCCACGCGGTGCGCCACCGCACCGCTGGCTGAGCCTGTCGAAGCCACGCAGTGCGCCGCCGCACCGCTGGCTGAGCCTGTCGAAGCCACGCGGTGCGCCACCGCTTTTGGTAAACAGCCTGTGCTATAATAGTTCTACCTCTCGCGGGCTCAACATGGCGCTGCGTCCGCTGCTGATAGGAAGGAAGTTGCTTTATGCGACGCGGTGGAATCCTTATTTTGTTGATTGGCCTCATCCTCATCGTCGGAGCAGGTGGCCTCTTCCTCTTCATGCAAACATCAGGTGGGATAAGCCCACTTGAGCCGGGGGATTTTGATCTAGCAGAGCTTGCCGCTGAACCAACTGAGATACCGGGGGTGGAGATTGTGGTCGCCCGTGCCCCTATTGCTGCTGGGGTGATTATTACTGATACGGTCTCTTTGCTACGTCTTGATGAGATCGATCACAACCTCTTTAATGCTGACCGTAATGTGCAAAGTGTGCTTGATGTGCAGGGGATGATCCTGCTGCAACCGGTTGGGCCAGGTGATCCTATTCTGCAAAGTAACCTCACTGAGCCGGGCTTGGCGCAGCGCATTCCGCCTGCCGAAGGCAACCGCCCGCGTCATAAAGCCTATCCCTTGGTGGTGAATAACCTAACCGGGGTGGCGAATCAGGTGAAAGAGAATGACTTTGTAGATGTGGTTGTCACCTTTGTCGTGCCGCGCACGATCTCACGGGTGGTGCCCCGCGATCCCGATGCGCCACCTGAGATGCAGATGCCCCCCCAGGCGGCATTTGATACTCAGTTGATGGTAAGCACCAAAACCATCGTGCAGGGTGCTCAGGTACTCCAAATCCTGCGTCCGCCGGTGACGGTTGATCCTACGCCGGAGGGCCAAGCTGCTGGCGGTGGGGTGCAGGTTGATGATAGTGGCGCCGTGATTGGCCCAGGTGCTGATCTGGAGGCAGCCGGAGGTACGATTACCCAAGGCACATGGACGGTGCTGCTCGCGCTCAATGCCCAAGAGGCTGAGTTGCTCGAGTTTGCCCAAACCTCCGATGCGCGCATCGTCTTGGTACTCCGTGGTGCTGGCGATACCGACTTTGAGCCGACTATTGGCGCTTCTTTGGATCTCTTGATGGATGAGTTTGCGCTGCCTTTGCCCGAACCGCCCCCCTTCTACGTTGTTAGCCCCGATGAGCAGTTGACCCCGGTGCCGACGCGCACGCCCGCCCCGACTCGTGTACCGTAAGTGTAAAGGAACCCGCCATGAGTGAGGCCGAGAAGATCCGCGTGATGATCGTGGATGATATTGTTGACACGCGGGATCAGCTTGAAAAATTGCTCTTCTTCGAGAAAGATATCGAAGTGATCGCCAAGGCTGGGACGGGGCGCGAAGCGGTGGCCCTGGCCCAGAAACAACGCCCTGATGTTATTCTCATGGACATCAATATGCCGGATATGGACGGCATTGCGGCGACTGAAGCGATCATGAGCCAAGACCCCGGGGTGCAGGTTATCATCATGAGTGTGCAGGGTGAAACCGATTACCTGCGCCGTGCAATGTTGGCCGGGGCACGCGAGTTCCTTACGAAGCCGATTAGTGCCGATGATCTCTATAAATCCATTCGCCATGTCCATAAGCTGGCCGCGTCGCGCCCCAAGGTCTCGTCCGCCCCGGCGGGTGGCGCTGGTGCGCCTGGTGGCAGCGGGGGCGATGGTGGTGCCGAAGGCCGGATTATTGCCGTCTTTAGCCCTAAAGGTGGTGTTGGTACCTCTTCGGTTGCTGCGAACCTTGCCGTGGCGATTCGCCAACAGACCAACAAGAAGGTGGCGCTCGTTGACGGTAATGTGGTCTTTGGTGACCTCAGTGTCATCTTGAACCTGCGCTCCGATAAGACGATTATTGATTTGGCGCAACGGGTTGATGAGCTCGACCGCGATCTGCTCAATGATGTCTTGGTGACCCATACTTCCCAGGTGAAGGTACTCCTAGCCCCGCCTGACCCGCAGCGCGGTGAGTTGGTTAGCTCCGATCACCTGCGGGCTATCCTTGAAGCGCTGCGCCAAGAGTTTGAGTATGTGGTGGTTGATACCCCCGCCTCGTTTCAGGATCGCTCCCTGGCCGTACTCGATCTCGCCTCACGCATTGTCACCCTGATGACCTTGGAGATGCACTGCATTCGGAATATTAAGCTCTTCCTAGAGGTTGCCGATCTGCTGGAATATCCCCACGAAAAGGTGATGCTGGTTCTCAATAAGGCGAGTAATCGTACCGGCATCCGTGCCGAAGATGTAGAGAAGAACATTCAGCGCAAAGTTGTACTCCAGATTGGCGATGCGGCTCAGGATGTCACCTTTTCGATCAATCAAGGGGTACCACTGGTGATTGGGAAACCAACCCACCAGATTTCCCGCGATGTGAATACGTTGGCACGCGACCTCACGGCTACCGATAAGGGCCAAGCAGCGGCGGCCCCTGGTGCCGCTGCTGCCCCTGAGCCGCCTCAGAAGAGCGGTGGACTCTTCTCACGCTTGATTAAACGCTAGTCTGTTTGGAAGGGAGGCTCTTAGAGATGTCACTCCTTAAGCGCATTGGGGGTACCCCCCCCGCTGATGCGAAACCAACTGCGCCCCCTGCCCAGCAGCGGTCCGGTGCCCCCGCACCACCCTCCCGTCCTGCGGGCCAAGCGCTGCGTCCCAATATGCCTAGCATGGACGATAATTTTAATGAGATTAAGCTGCGGGTGCAGAATCGCTTGATTAATGAACTCGATCCTAAGCTTGATCTGAGTAATAAGGCAAAAGTTCGCAAGCAGGTTGAGGAAATCTTTCACTCGATCTTGGATGGTGAAAGCATCGTCTTGACACGCTCAGAGCGTCAGCGCCTCTTTGAAGGCATTGAGGCCGATATTATTGGCTTGGGGCCGATTGAGCCACTCTTGCAACAAGAGAGTGTCAGTGAGATCATGATCAATGGGCCTAAGCAGATCTACATTGAGGAGTCGGGTAAGCTCATTCGCAGTGAGATTACCTTTGATGGTGATGATCATGTGTTGCGGATCATTGACCGCATTGTGGCTCCGCTCGGTCGTCGTATTGATGAATCTTCGCCAATGGTGGACGCCCGTCTGCCCGATGGCTCACGTGTCAATGCGATTATTCGCCCGCTGGCGCTCAATGGCCCTACGGTGACTATTCGTAAGTTCCGTAAGGATAAGCTGGAAGTGAGTGATCTCGTGCGCTTTGGTTCGATGAGCCAAGAAATGGCCGAGTTCCTTTCAGCCTGTGTGATGGCCCGTACCAATATTGTTGTGGCGGGTGGGACTGGTTCCGGTAAGACGACGCTGCTCAATGTGCTCTCTTCGTTCATTCCCGAAGATGAGCGCATTATTACCGTTGAGAATGCTGCTGAGTTGCAATTGCGCCAGGATCACGTGGTGAGCCTTGAATCGCGCCCGCCGAACGTTGAGGGCCGTGGTGAGGTTTCCATCCGCGATCTGGTAATCAACTGTCTGCGTATGCGCCCTGAACGGATTATTGTCGGTGAGTGTCGTGGTGGCGAGACGCTCGATATGCTTCAGGCGATGAATACGGGCCACGATGGCTCGATGACGACGATCCACGCCAATACCCCCCGCGACTCGATTGGCCGTATCGAGACCATGTGCCTCATGGCCGGTATGGATCTGCCCGCCCGCGCTATTCGTGAGCAGATTGTCTCGGCGGTGCAACTGCTCGTGCAGCAGTCGCGCCTCAAAGATGGCTCACGTAAAGTCACCAATGTCACCGAAGTCTCGGGTATGGAGGGTGATGTGGTGGTGATGCAGGACATCTTTGTCTTTGAGCAGACGGGCATTGATGAGCGCGGTAAGATTGTTGGTACCTTGCGCCCCACTGGGGTGCGGCCCAAGTTTATTGAGAAGTTTGAGTCGATGAATATCTACCTACCACCGCATACCTTCGGTAGTAGTGATCGTTTTAGTTTCTAAGGGATGCTATGGATCAACTGCTTACACCCGAGTTGATGCCCTTTATCTTGGGGGGCTTTGGTCTGCTCTTGCTGCTGCTGATTGTTGCAGTGGTTGTGGTCATGCGTAACTCGGGTGATAGAGATGTCGCAGAGCGGTTGAGTGAATTCGCGGGTGGTGGTGCTGAAGCCCAACAAGGGATGGATCCACGCCAAGCCCTTGAACAAATTGATAAGGTCGTTTCCCAGAGCAAGCAGGGCAGTAATACCGCCCGCGATTTGGCGCGGGCTGATGTGAAACTGACCGTCGCTGAGTTCTATTTGACAAAATTGGCCGCTGCCGGTATTGGTGTCGCTGTAGGGCTCTACATCGGACGGGCCAGTGGCACCGCGATGATCGCTGGCGCGATTGTTGGTGCGCTTGTCTTCTCTTTCTTCCCCAACATGTACGTGAACTTTCAAGCCAAGAAGCGCTTGACCGCCTTTAATAACCAGTTGGGCGATACGATTACGATGATGGCTAATGCACTGCGGGGTGGCTATAGCTTCCTACAGACACTTGATATGGTCTCCAAAGAGGCACCCTATCCTGTGAATGTTGAGTTCCGCCGCGTGGTGCAAGAGGTTGGTTTGGGCCGGAGTACCGAAGAGGCGTTGGCCAATTTGCAACGCCGGGTACCTTCCGAAGACCTTGATCTGCTCATTACTGCCGTCAATATTCAGATGGAGGTGGGTGGTAATTTGGCCCAAATCCTTGATACGATTGGTCATACTATCCGTGAACGTGTGCGTATCAAGGGGGAAATCCAGACCCTTACCGCTCAAGGCCGGATTTCGGCTTGGGTGATTACTGGCCTGCCGATTGGCCTGGCGATCTTTATCTCAGTGGTCAACCCCGATTATATGGCCCCCATCTTTAGCTTTGGGATGCCGCCGGAACACTGGTGCTGTTTGCCGGTTGTCTCTTTGGTGATGATTGGCATCGGCTTTGTGACGATTATGAAGATTATGGATATCGAGGTGTAGCCATGGATCCAATGGTTATCCTCTTTGGTGTCATTGTTTTGGCTGGTATTGGTTTGCTCATCTTTGGCTTGGTGCGGGCGCGCCAGCCTGATAATATTGGTGAGCGGCTGACCCAGTTCACAGAACGGGCTATGACCCTTGAGGAACTGGAACTTCAGCAGCCCTTCTATCAGCGTGTGCTGATACCTATGGCCCAGAATGCGCTTACGGCGTTGGGTAAGCGTGGGCCAAAGCAGAGCGCGGAACGGCTCAAGACGAACCTGCAAATGGCGGGTAATCCTGGCAATATTACCCCAGCAATGTTTGTTGGTCTGCGCGTGGTTCTTTCATTACTCCTTGGTTCGATTGTTGCAGCCTTGACCTTTCGTACCATGGAGTTGAACCAAGCTCTGCTCTATAGTGGGGTTGGCTTTACCCTGGGCTATATGCTGCCAGTCACGTGGCTGGGGCGTAAAATGAAGGCGCGTCAGCACTCTATCCAGAAGGCGCTACCCGATGCCCTTGACCTGCTCTGTATTAGTGTTGAGGCTGGCCTCGCGTTTGACTTGGCGCTCCAACGGGTGACCCAGAAGTGGGACGATGAGTTGAGCCGTGAGTTTAAGCGTGTGCTTGCCGATATTCGGCTTGGTCGTACCCGCCGTGAGGCGCTCAAAGATTTGGCGCAGCGCACCGGCGTGGAAGATGTGCAGACCTTTACCGCCGCAATTATTCAGGCTGATCAGCTCGGGGTCTCGATGTCCAAGATTCTGCGGCTCCAATCCGACCAGATGCGCGTGCGTCGTCGCCAACGGGCTGAAGAGCAGGCCCAGCAGGCTCCAGTGAAGATGCTCTTCCCCATGGTCTTCTTGATCTTCCCCGCTCTCTTTGTCGTTATTCTTGGCCCCGCTGTTCCCCGCTTGATGGATGCGTTTGGTGGCTAAGCATGCCTCTCCGTGTTGTGAATCAAACCCGTGGTACTAATCTCGCTGAGGCGTGTGCCGAAGCACGAAGCTTTGTGGCGCGTGGCCGCGGCCTGATGGGCCACCCCGGTTTGGCTCCCGGCGAGGGGCTGCTGATTGATCCATGCTCCAGCGTGCATAGCTTCTTTATGCGCTTTCCGATTGATGTGGTCTTTGTTGATCGCCATCATCGTGTCGTTGGTCTTACCGTGGCAATGCCCCCCAATCGCCCCTTCGCTGGCGCTTGGGGCGCTCGCTATGTGGTTGAGTTGCCCGCAGGCACTATTGAGGCTAGCGCAACTGAGTTGGGCGATCAGTTGGCCCTGGAGCAGGTATGATGCCATTTCAGATTGTAGTTGGATAATGCGACAACGTTCTCTTTGGCTGGGCTTTGGTTCGTTCTTGGTTTGGGCGCTGCTCTACCTGCTGACCCTCACGGATGTTCATACCTATGATGCGCTCTCCTACATTTTGGATGTGGAGCGCAAACCATGGCGTGAACTCTTTCATCCCCACCATTTAGCCTATGGGCCGTTGGGGGCGTTGGTGCATGGGCTTGCAACGGCTTTTGGTTGGGCGCATGGTGCCGAACGCCCGCTTCAGGTGATGAATGCGCTCGCTGGGGCGTTGGGTTGTGCGCTCTTTGTGCGTCTCGTGGCCCATACCCTGCCTCAACGTACCCGGGCGGCAGCTTTGGCTGGCTTGCTGCTGGGGGCCAGTTATGCCTATTGGTACTATGCGATTGAGGTTGAGGTCTATACCATTGCGGCAATTTTCCTTATTCTTGCCCTGGGCCTGATGCTCCAATTGGCGCAACGGCCCCACCTTGGGTTGGCTCTGGCCCTGGGCCTTACCCAAGGGCTGGCGGTACTCTTCCATCAGTCCAATGTACTCTTGAGCCTACCGGCCCTCGTGGCTCTGCTGCTGGGCCTCCAAGCCGCAGGCCAGCCCCTGATCAGCCGTTCAGCCGTGCGCCTATTGCTGGCCTATGGCGCTCCGTTGGCCCTGATTGTGGCGGGTGCCTACGTGGGGATTGGGCTGGGGCTGAGTGGCTTGCGTGACTGGGCGTCCTTCTATGGCTGGGCGGCGGGCTATGCTACCACTGGCTTTTGGGGCGGGCCACTTGGTTTTGAACGTTTGCCCCTGCTTGGCCAGGGTTTGGCTGATACCTTTGCCCATCCAGGCGGCGCGTTGGTTGGTCTGCTGCTCCTCGTAAGTCTCCTGCTGCGCTGGCGCAGTTTGCAGTACGCCCCGCGTGGGGTGCTGCCTCTGACTCTGAGTTGGCTGGCGATCTATGCAGCCTTCTTTATCTGGTGGGAGCCGGATAATATTGAGTTCTGGATTGCCAGTTTGCCGCCGTTCTACCTGTTGCTCTTGACCGCACTCTTTGCCCCTGCGCCACCACAGGCTGTGCCGCAGGCTACGCGCTGGCTGCCACTCTTGGTGCTGCTCTGCGGCCTGTGGATGCTCGGGGCTAACCTGACGACCATTCGGACACGCGGTGATGCTGAACGCGATCTGCAGCGTGTGGTTGCCGCTGCGCTCGCTGCTGCTAGTGAGCCAGGCGATCTCTTGGTGCTGCCCGACGATCTGCTTGAACTCTACCTGCCTTTCTATGAGCAGCGGGAACAGGTGATTTCGCTCAATCAGGCCGTGGCCCTCGTGGGTAGCGATTGGCCGCGTGCCTGTGCCGCCATCCAGGAGCGGATCGAGCTGGCGTTGGTGAGTGGCTATGCCGTGATCGTGGCTGCTGATGCGCTGCGTCCCCCCCCCGCAGCCCCTGGCGATCCGCCAACCCCGGCCCAACGCCTTGGTTTGACCCCTGACATGGTTGAGCGTTGTTATGAGCCCTATGTGCAAGCATTGCAACCACTCGATCTCGGTATAGAACAGCAGGTCTATTTCCAGTTACCTGCGGTACAGCAATTGGCCACTGGGCCGGGCTGGGATTTCCGCCAACTGCGTTGGGGCTGGCGCTTGCACAATGGCCAGGATCATGGCCTCAGCGAGGCGGGCTGGGCCATCACGCCTGAGCTTGACCCCTATTGGCTGAGCCCGCCGATGCACGTGCAAACTAGCGAGTTTGCTGCCTTGGAACTGCGTTTCGCCGCGACCACTGCGGCCCGTGATGCCCAACTCTTCTTCCTTGATCAGACCGGCCAAACCGCAGAGGAGCGTTCGCTCCGCTGGGATTTGCACCCAGGCCCAGAGTTGCAGACCTACTGCCTAGTGTTGCAGGGTGCCCCCGGTTGGGAAGGGCTGGTCACTGGCTTGCGCCTCGACCCCGTGGGCATTGGCGACGGTGGCCGTGTGGTACTGGAGTCCATCCGCTTTGTTGATGCTTGCACCTCTAGCTATGTCGTGCTAGAATAAGCGACAGTGCGCCGTCAGGGCGCGTTTTGTTGCGCCAGGGAGGATGAAGAGCGATGGCTTCCAAAAAGGGTAATCGGATTGTGATTAAGCTCAAGAGCACGGAGAGTGGCCATAGCTACACGACGATGAAGAATCGGCGTAACGATCCGAGCCGCATTGAGTTGCGTAAGTATGATCCGTTGGTACGACGCCATGTGGTCTATCGTGAGACCAAGTAGGTGGGGTGGCTTGCTCAGTTATAGAGTTTTTTAAGGGCTTCAAAACGCCAACGAGGAGAGGTACCGAGGATTGAACCACAGAGGCACCGAGGGCACAGAGGTGTTGGAGTTGAGGTAATGCCAACAGATGGTTGCTTCGCCACAAATTTCTCTGTGTTCTCTGTGTCTCTGTGGTTCAATCCTCTGCATCTCTGCAAAAACTCTATGTAACGAAATGATGTCATGACCCTCGTAAGTGTTGGCGGCTTGGCCAAATACTATGGTGCCGAGCTGATTTTTCAAGCGATCAATTTCCAGATTGCGCGTGGTGATAAGATCGCGCTGGTTGGCGTCAATGGCGCTGGCAAGAGTACCCTGCTGAAAATCTTGGCGGGCCTTGAGACGCCAGACACGGGTCAAGTGGCTTCGGCACGCGGTACGCGGGTGGCCTATCTGGCCCAAGAGGTACGCTTCACTGGTGAGCAGACGCTCTGGCAGGAGATGGAAGCCGCGTTGAGCAATCTGGCGCTGTTGCAGCGCGAGATTGAGGCGCTAGAGCCGCTGATTGCCGATACCAATGGGCCCGATTGGGCCGCGCACATGGAGCGCTACGGCGAACTAACTGCCCGCTTTGAACATGGCGGGGGCTATGAGGTTGAGCAGCGCATCAAACGGACGCTGCAAGGCTTGGGCTTTCACGAGGCGCACTATCACCAGCGGCTCAATCAGTTTTCGGGGGGCCAGAAGACGCGTGCGGCCCTTGCGGCCACGCTCCTTGCCGATCCCGATCTGTTGCTGCTCGATGAGCCTACCAATCACCTGGATATGCAGGCCCTCGAGTGGCTGGAACTCTTTTTGCGTAATTGGGACGGTACCTTGGTGGTGATCTCCCACGACCGCTACTTCCTCGACCGGGTGACGAAGCGTACGCTGGAGTTGGCCTTTGGAACCTTGGAGGACTATCCTGCGCCCTACCAGAAGTACCTCGAACTGAAGGCCGAACGGCTCGAACGGCGCATGAAGGAGTTTCAGGCCCAGCAGGAGTTTATTGCCAAGACGGAAGAATTCATTCGGCGCTACAAGGCCGGCCAGCGGGCGCGTGAAGCCAAGGGGCGCGAAAAGCGGCTCGAACGGCTCAAGCGCGACCATGGGCTTGATCGGCCCCGTGAGCAGGCCAAGCTGAAGCTCTTCCTTGATGCCAAGCTGCGGAGTGGCGATCTGGTCTTGGCGCTTGACGGCTTGGTGATTGGCTATCCGGGCGACCGTCGGCACGAGTCTGAGCCCCGCGTGCTTTTGCGCGCCGATGGCCTTGAGTTGACTCGGGGCGAACGAGTGGCGCTCCTTGGGCCGAATGGCTGTGGCAAAACAACCCTGCTGCGCACCCTGATTGACCAACTGAAGCCCTTGCAGGGCCAGCCGCGCTTGGGCCATCAGGTACAGATTGGCTACTATGCTCAAGGCCATGATCTGCTCAATTGGGAGGCAACGGTACTTGAGGAGTTGTTGCGTGTTGGCCCCAACTTGGGTGAGGCCGCAGCGCGCACCATGCTAGGGCGCTTCCTCTTCAGTGGCGATGATGTCTTTAAGCGCATTGCCGATCTGAGTGGTGGTGAACGTTCGCGGGTGGCGTTGGCCCAACTGATGGTGCTGCCGGGCAACCTGCTGATCCTAGACGAACCAACCAACCACCTCGATATTGGGGCGCGTGAGGCGCTCGAAGGGGTGCTGCGCGACTACCCTGGCTCGATCCTCTTTGTTTCGCATGATCGCTACTTCATTGATGCCGTAGCCGACCGCATTTGGCTGATTGAAGAGGGGCGCATGCGGAGCTATCTAGGGGGCTACAGCGCCTTTATGGCCGCCCGTGAAGCCCAACCGGCCAGTCAGTCCAGCGCACACGAGCAGCAGCGGAGTAAACAGGCTGAAGCAAGTAGTGTAGGATCACCAAACACCAGCAGCCAAATCTCGGCGGAAGAACGCCAGCGCAAAAAGCGCATCGCTGCACTCGAGTCTGAAGTTGCCCTCTTAGAACAGGAGCTTGGCCAACTCAAGGCTGAACTGGAAGCCGCTAGTGCGGCTCAGGACATCAAGCAGATTACAGCACTTGGCACCCAGTATGCCGAGTTGGAAGATCTGCTGGCGGCTAAGTATGAACAGTGGGAACAGTTGGCAGCGTAAGGGTGCGCGAGGGAACTTGGTTCCCTCGCGCACCCTTACGCCTACTTGCATGCTGCGCCTATACACGCAATAATGGTACAATAAGACAACGCAAGCCCCGGTAGGCATCGAAAGTCTTTCGTACCATGCGCATTCTCCTCGCCGACGATGATAGTGTTACCCAGCATCTGCTTAGTCGCACGCTCCAGGTTGCAGGCTTTGATCCGGTGATTGTGAGCGACGGCCTAGCAGCGTGGGAGCGACTTCAGGTTGAGTATTTTCCCATCTTGATTGTAGATTGGGTTATGCCCGGCTTGGATGGGCCAAGTTTGATTCGTCAGGTACGCAAGACCACCTTTTCAGGCTATGTCTACACCATTCTGCTCACGAGTCGTCAGGCTCAGGATGATCGGGTGGACGGCCTTGAGTCGGGGGCTGATGATTTTCTAACCAAGCCGGTAGATCTGCGCGAGTTGCGGGCACGCCTTGTAGTGGCATCGCGTATCATTCAGCTTGAGACGCGCCTGCGTGAAGCGAATGCGCGTTTGGCCTACCAAGCGAGCCATGATCGTCTGACGGATCTCTTCAACCGCCCGACCATCACCGAGTATGCTGAGTCGGAATTGGCCCGCATGCAGCGTACCGGGCAAAATCTGAGCTTGGCCCTGCTCGACATTGATGATTTTAAGCCCATCAACGACCGTTATGGCCATATGGCTGGCGATGTAGCACTGCGCCATGTTGGGATGCGAATTACCGCAGCGGTGCGGCCCTATGATTGGGTGGGGCGCTGGGGCGGCGAAGAGTTTCTGATTGTGCTGCCCGAAGCCAATGTGGAACAAGCCTATATCATTGCTGAACGGGTGCGTGAGAGTATTGCTGCTGAGGCGCTGGCGCTCAACCCTGATCTGGCGGTCAGGCTCACGGTGAGTGGAGGGGTAACATGCACCGGGGAGCGTAAGGATGTGAGTGTTGATACGCTCTTTGCCGAGGCTGATGAGGCGCTCTATTGCGCCAAGCGTGCCGGGCGGAATCGGATTATGCGTGCCAATGAAGTCTCCCCATGAGTGTCGAACAACCAAGGCATGGACGCCATGCCCGTCTGCAGAGCTACCCCTCGCCCGGTAAGCAGAACGCGCTCTGGTACTATCCCCAAGTGACCGGGGGCTATGCCCGGGTGGCCCGCAATGCAGCCCTGATCCAGTTGGCACGCTACACGCCTGTTCTGCCCCTAAAGAACATGCTCTACCGACGCCTTGGGATGCAGGTAGGAGCCTATGTCTCGGTGGGCTTGATGGTCATGATTGACATCTTTTTCCCCCAAGATGTTACGCTGGGCGAGAATTGTGTGATTGGCTACCAGTCTACGATCCTCTGCCACGAGTTTACCCGCCACGAGTGGCGTCGCGGGCCTGTGGTGATCGAGCGAGATGTGACGATTGGCGCCAACTGCACGATCCTGCCGGGCGTCATTATCGGCGCAGGCGCCACCGTTTCGGCCATGAGCCTCGTTAATCGTGACGTGCCCCCAGGGGCCTTTGCGGGCGGTGTGCCGGTGCGCGTACTACGGGCCTCGTGAGGTGCTATCATGAGTATGGCTACGAAACCATCGCTTGAGACGATCATTTTGAGATTACAACAGCTTATGCCGGAAATCATATCCGAATATAGCGTAAAAAAAATTTTCGTATTTGGTTCTTATGCTCGTCATGAACAACGTGATGATAGTGATTTAGATTTACTCGTGACGTTTTACACAAAACCTGGCTTATTAAAATATATCGCATTAGAACAATACTTGTCAGATATGCTTGGTATCCCTGTTGATCTTGTTATGGAAAGTGCTTTGCGTCCTGAAGTGGCAACACATGTATATGCTGATTTGATACATGTATGAGTAATACTCATTTAAACAGTAAATACATAGAGGATATCTTGTCTGCCATGGACAAGGTTCAATCGTTCATACAGCATTTTGATGAGATTCAATTTTATAAAGATGATAAAACCGTTTTTGCTGTCATTCGTGCCCTTGAGATTATTGGTGAATCAACTAAGCGTATACCTACATCGCTACGTTTGATGTATCCTTCAGTTCCATGGCGTGCAATGGCAGGAATGCGTGATAAGCTCATTCATGATTATACACATGTTGATCTTACTGTTGTATGGAAAACGGCAACGGAAGATATTCCTCTTATTCGGCTATTGCTAGAAGAAATACACAATGACTTATGCCAGCAAGATGATCAAGATCCATGATTATGTGTATCATAGCTATGGGTTAGTTGAGAAACTTCTTCAACTCATCCTGCGCTACCCATTGCTCTTTTGGGGCTGTATGCTGGCCAATCTGGTAGGGGTCGTGTGGGGCGGTTGGGTCTGGTATGGGCCGCAGTTGGCGGCGGCACCGCTCTGGGCCTGGCCCTTCATTCCTGATTGCCCGGCTGCGGCCCTCTATGCGACGATTGCTTTTGTGGCGCTCTACTATGGGCGGCGTTGGGGTTGGTTTACGGCTTTTGCTGCGTTTGCCTGTGTGAAGTATGGTCTCTGGACGTTGGCATTTTGGTTGCGCCATTGGGCAAGTGTTGGCTTTGTGCCTGGTCTCTGGCCAATGGAACTCATGCTCTTTGTGGCGCATATTGGCCTAGCCTGCGAGGGCTTGCTCTTGGCTCTGCGCGTGGGGCCGCTGTCACTGGCGCAGCGCCTGGCGATCTGTGGCTGGTTTCTGCTTTCGGTTGGGGTAGACTATGGCTTGGGGCACCATCCACCACTGACATTGGCGGTGCCGTTTGGCTTTGTGTTTGGGGTGGCCCTCATGCTAACAGTGGGTTTGAGCATTGTGCTGCTCTGGCCGTGGCGTGGTTGGCACAATCCTGCCCCCACTTCGCGTTCATACTCCTTAGAGGGTTGAAGCGAACGTTGAGAAGCCTATGATGCACCAGAATAGCAGTGCGCCCGGTAAAGACGATCCAGATGGGGCTATGAGAACCAGTACGCGGGCTTTGCGCCATGGTCTGCGTACACCGCTCAACCATATCATCGGCTTTGCCGAGATGTTGCGCGATGAGGTGGAGGATCTGCCTGAACCGGGGCCATTTGTGGCGTTTGATGATCTGATTGCCACAGGGCGGATTGCCTTGATGGTGATCGAGGAGTTGGCCAATAATCCTTCACCTGAGGGCTTGGCTGCGTTACCGACGCTCTTGGCCCCCTCGATTGAAGCCATTCAGCAGACCTGTGCCGCGTTGGCGCACCATGCCGCTACTGTGGGGCCGCAGCATTTTTTGCCCGATATTGAGAAGATTGCGGTTGCTGCATCGCGCTTGGGTGAGTTGGCCGCTGGAAGCGATTTTGATGCGACGATGCTGAATGAGAGTGAAGCCTATGTCGCTCAAGCTCTCCCAGAGTCACCAGAGCAACAGCCTGCCGCTGCGGTGCTGATTGTTGATGATAATGATCTCAACCGCGATCTGTTGGATCGTCAAATTCGACGCTTAGGCCATACGACGAGCCATGCGGCCAACGGGCGCGAGGCGCTGGAACAACTACGTAGCCAGCCTTTTGCGCTCATGCTGCTCGATCTCATGATGCCTGAAGTGGATGGCTTTGCGGTGTTGGCCACGCTCAAGGCTGATCCGAGTCTGCAACAGGTTGCGGTGATTGTCCTGTCGGCCCATGCTGATCACGCCAGTATTATTCGGGCGATTGAGTTGGGCGCTGATGACTACTTGCCCAAACCTTTCGATCCGGTGCTGTTGCGCGCACGCATTGGCGCATGTTTGCATAAACAGCACCTGCGCGCATTGGAGATAAGCTACCTGCGGCATATTGAGACGGAGCGCCGCCGGGCCGATGAGTTGCTCCATGTGGTGATTCCATTAGGCGTTTCGCTCAGTGCTGAGAAGGATTTTAATCAACTGCTTGAACGGATTGTGCTGCAAGCCCAAGAGTTGTGTCGTGCCGATGGATGTACGCTCTATCTGCGTGATGGCGACCGGCTGCGCTTTGTGATTGCACGCAACAAGTCGCTCAATCTGGCTATGGGTGGCGCGAACGGCAAGGATATTCCCTTTGCCCCCCTGCGGCTCTATGATGAGCAGACGGGTGATCCGCTCTTTAACTATGTGGTGACCCATACGGCACTAGAGGGCGTAACGATCAATATTCCCGATGCCTATGCGGCTCATGGCTATGATTTTTCAGGTACGCGCGAATTTGATCAACGGACAGGTTACCGCACCACCTCGGTATTGAATATTCCACTCAAAGATGGGCAGCATGAGGTGATTGGGGTGATGCAGTTGATCAATGCGCTCGATGAGCATGGCGAAATAGTTGCGTTCGATCCGATTGCGGCGCAGATGATCGAATCGCTCGGGACACTCGCGGCGGCGGCACTCTCGGCCTATGTGCGCGAACAGCAGTTGCGCCAAGAGATTGCCGATCTGCGCATTGAAATTGATCAGGTGAAGCAGCAGCGCGAGGTGGAGGCAATTACCAATTCGCCCTATTTTGCCGAATTGCAAACGAAGGCGCGTGCGCTAAGGTCTGGTGCAACCAGCTTGGATACCCAAGCGAGTGGCGAATTGGTGCGCCAGGTGCTTGAGATTGATGGGCAGTCTCTGGTTGTGCGTCAGCGCGGCCCGGCCCGTGGCCGTCTGCTGCTCATGATCCACGGTTGGTCTAGTTCGTGGTATGCGCTTTCGCCGCTCATTCCGACGCTCAGTGAGCGCTACCGCTGTGTTGCGGTTGATCTGCCCGGTTTTGGTGAATCGCCACCATTGCGCCAGCGTGCCAACATCCCAGCCTATGCCGACCTTATGGCCAAACTGGTGAATCAATTGAGCCCAGGCTTACCCGCAATGGTAATTGGTCACTCGATGGGCGGCATGACGGCGCTAACGATGGCCTTGCGCCATCCCGAAGTTCTCGAGCGCATGGCATTGCTCTGCCCAACCATCAGCGGGCGGCTTTCTACCTGGATCAATGCCTTTATCTCACCGATCACGATGCTGGAGCGGATCAGCATTGCGGGGCGCATGCTCTCCTATTTGGAGCCCTCGATGCTGCGGGTTACGGATGGATTGATGAAGCCCGCCTCGTTTGCCGAGCGGAGCGACATTGCCGAGGCGGATTATCTGCGCCTGCGCGCCGACGCACGGCGTCCGGGTCAGGGGCGAGTGCGGGCCGAGTGCTTTTGGGCCATGCGCGAAAATGATCTGAGTGAGTGCTTAGGTGCGATCAAGGTTCCGGCGCTGGTTATTTGGGGCATGGAGGACAACACCGTGCCGCTGCGCGATGCCAGCATTGTGGCCGACAAGTGGCCTGCGGCACAACTGCGCGTGTTGCCCAAGGCGGGCCATTGGCCCCAATTCGAGACGCCCGATGCAACGCGGCGGCATATTCGCTCGTTTTTGAGTACGCCAGCCAAGCTGTTGAAGAATCTTTTTTAGCATGTAGGGCTATGTTAAAGTCGCCGCAAGGCTCACAAGGTGCGACGCAGCCCTTCGGCGATGGAGATGCGTGGGCTGTAGCCAAAATCGCGCTTGGCCGCGCTATGATCGAACCAATGGCTGCGCCCGAGTTGGTTGACGAGCATGCGCGTGAAGGGTGGCTCGCCAGGTAGGTTGAGGCTGAGGTAGATGCCTTCAAAGATGGACGCGACACGCATCGCCGTGGGGAGCGAGATGGAGCGGCGTACTGGCTTGATGCCAGAGCGGGTTAAGATTTCGTTGATAAAATCCCACAGATTGACGGGTTGTTCTTGGCCAATGAAGTAGGCGCGCCCACGTAGGGGTGAGCGTGCGCTCAGAGCGTCGGCGGCGAGAATATGAGCTTCAGCGGCATTTTCAACATAGGTAATATCAACCAGATTCTTACCCGCACCAATTTGCACAAGGCGACCACGGCGGGCGCGGGCGAGCAGACGTGGGAAGATGTGGGGGTCGCGGGGCCCCCAGACGATATGAGGGCGCAATGCGGTGGTAGCAATGTCATTGCACGCCAGCACATAGCTCTCTGCGAGAGCCTTGGTTGCGGCGTAGGCCGAGAGGTGGCGCGTAGGAATGGGGGTAGACTCATCAACGCCATCGAGATCAACTTCACCAATTGCAACTGAGGGCGAGGAGGTATAGACGAGCTTCGGCACTCCCGCCTTGGTGGCAGCACGCACAAGCCGCTGGGTGGCCGAGACATTGTTACGATAGAAGATCTCGAACGGGCCCCAGATATCGGCCTTGGCAGCGACATGAAAGACCACCTCAACGCCACGGAGCGCATTGGCCAAACCTGAAGCCGCAGCCGGGTCGCTCAGATCGATCTGGAAACACTCCACGCCCAGCGCCGCCAACTCGGGGTAGCTCCCGCGCCCAATGACCCGCACGCGGTCGCCACGGGCCAACAACTGCTCCACCAGATAGCGCCCAATAAAGCCATTTCCGCCAGTAACAAGAGTGAGCATGGTAATGGTCTTCTTTGCTAGAGATGCTTCGCAATGCACGTTACGCAAAGAGTTATACCCGTTCCTGGGGCAATGGTCAAGCCTGCCCATTAGCCGTCAGGCGGGGCGTAGCCTAGGGTTACGTCAGTCACCTCCGGTGGGGGTGCGGAGGCGGCTTTGCCGCCCCCGCAAATCTTTTGTATTGCTGTTTGGCGGCTTCGCCGCCAAACAGCAATACAAAAGTGGGTTTGGGGCGTAGCCCAACGATGTACCACGAAAGCTATGGCGTGCTATAATAGGGACTGATGGATTATTCTGTAGCGAGAGGCTGGCAATGCAGAACTATTGGCACGACCTTGAACCGGGGCCCAATATACCGGACGTGATCCATACGGTCGTTGAGATCCCGAAGGGTTCGCGCAACAAGTATGAGTTTGATAAACGCACTGGGGCTTTTAAGCTCGACCGCGTACTCTACTCGGCGGTACAGTACCCCGGTGACTATGGCTTTATTCCGCAGACCTACTACGATGATGGCGATCCGCTTGATGTCTTGGTCATGACCAACCTGCCGACGTTTACCGGCTGTATTGTCGAAGCCCGTCCGGTGGGGGTCTTCCGCATGTTGGATAAGGGTGAACCCGACGATAAGATTCTGGCTGTACTCCAGTATGATCCCTTCTTTCAGAGTTTTCAGGACTATACCGACCTGCCGCCCCACTATCTGAAAGAGGTCGAACACTTCTTTACGGTCTACAAAGATCTTGAAGGTACGCGGGTTGAACCTGTTGGTTGGGAGCATGTGGATGTTGCGCGTCAGCGCATCCACTATGCGATCAATGCGTATTGGGATATGCGTGCTGGACGTACAGTTAAACGTGGCTGATGAAAGGCCCATGACGGAACGTTTCCATTCCCTTCCTCCCCATCGCACCGCCTATTCGGCCGGTGGTGTTATCTTTCGGGTTGTTGAGCAGCATGTGCAGGTCGCGCTGATTGCTACCAGTCGGGGCGACCGTTGGGGCTTGCCGAAGGGTCATGTCAATCGTGGCGAGACAGCCGAGGCGGCTGCGTTGCGCGAAGTGGCTGAAGAGACGGGGCTTGAGGGTACGATTGTTTGTCACCTTGCGACGATTGAGTACTGGTTTCGGGCTGGCACGACACGCGTCCATAAGTATGTTGATCTCTTCCTGATTCGCTACGAGCATGGTCAGGTGCGTCCCCAAGTGGCTGAAGTTGATGATGCACGCTGGGTGCCGCTGCACGAAGCGATGCATTTGGTCTCGTTTGAACGTGAGCGTGATGTACTCGCCCAGGTAAACAGAATCCTCACGGCGCAAGGGCTGAAAGCCTAGCGGAGCGGGTGTGGAAGGGGATGTGGGAGAACCTGGTTCTCCCACATTTTTGCTTTTGGGATGGTTTCAGCATACGTTACAGTTTGCGCTATTGCCTATTTTCTATTTTCTCGTTTCTATATTCTGCTCTTAGGCCAAGATCATTGGAAGGGGGTTGCATGAATGCATCCTATACCATTGAAGTCCATAGCGATGAAGCGGTAGCCGCGCAACTTGCTATGCTTGAGCTTGATCTCAGTTTGGTTGAACAGGTCGTGATGGCGGTGTTGCAGAGCGAGGCAGTGCCTGGCCCCGCTGAGGTGGGCGTGATGCTCAGTGATGATGCCCAACTTCAGACTCTGAACCGCAGCTATCGCGGGCTGGATGCGCCGACCGATGTGCTTTCGTTTGGCGATGATGGGGCCGCGTCGCCCTTTGTGGCTCAGCCGGGGGCGACGCGCTACTTGGGGGACATTGCCATCTCACTGGATCGGGTGTTGGTCCAAGCCACTGAGTATGGCCATAGCCCTGCCCGTGAATTGGCCTATCTGACTGTGCATGGCACGCTGCATCTGTTGGGTTACGATCACGAACAAAGCTCCGCTGCGGCTGCGTTGATGCGTGAGCGTGAAGAGGCTGCACTGCTGGCCCTTGGCTTGGAAAGGAGCGCCTAGTGGAGACGATTACCGTCATGTTGATTGACGATCATCAAGTGGTGCGTCAAGGTCTACGCGACTTCCTGGAGTTGCAGGATGATATTGAGGTTGTGGGCGAGGCACCCAATGGTGAAGAAGGAGTGCAATTAGCGGGTGAATTGCTACCCGAAGTGGTCTTGATGGATCTGGTGATGCCGGGGATTGACGGGGTTGAAGCGACCCGTCGGCTCAAAGCGGCCAGCCCAAGCAGTAAGGTGATTGTCCTCACGAGTTTCGCCGATGATGATAAGGTCTTTCCGGCAATTAAAGCAGGGGCGATCTCCTATTTGTTGAAGGACATCTCGCCCGCCGATCTCGCCCATGCCATTCGCGCAGCCCAGCGCAATGAGGCGGTCTTACACTCGGAAGTGGCCGCAAAGCTGATGCAGGAATTTTCGGCCCCGCGTACCAACGAAGCGCCCGTTGAGCAACTAACCCCGCGTGAGATGGATGTGCTGCGCTTGATTGCCAAGGGCAAATCGAATAAAGAGATTGCCGATACGCTTATTGTCTCAGAGAAGACCGTTAAATCCCATGTGAGCAATATTCTCTCGAAGTTGCACCTGGCCGATCGTACGCAAGCGGCGATCTATGCCTTGCGTCAGCGTTTGGTGCCTATGGAGTGAAGGAGGCGCTCATGCCGCGCATGATTCTGCTTGGTACCGGAACGGGCTTGCCCGACATTGATCGTGGCAATACCCATATGCTCTGGGATGGGCCGGGTGGCCCGTTGCTGATTGATGCCGGTGGCTGTACCTACGAGCGACTGCTGCGCGCTGGGATTGATCCACAGGGCTTGCGTGGGGTTGTGTTGACCCATAGCCATTGTGATCATATTCATGGCTTGCCCGGCTTGCTCTTTAGTATGCGGCTGGGGCGTCGAACGACCCCTTTGCCCATCTACGGCCTAGAGGAGACCTTGGAGATTGCACGAGCCACATTGGAGGCAATGCGGGTCGAGTACTATGTGCCACCTGATTGGCGCACGCTCCGTGGCGATGATCACCTGGCATTGGATGATGCCTGGGGCTTGCGGACGGCATTGACGGCCCATAGTCGCCCTTGTGTGGCCTTGCGCTTTGAGGCTAGCCCCAGCGGGGTGGCGCTGGTCTATTCGGCTGATACAGAACCGTGTGCGGCGGTGCAAGCCTTAGCCACTGGTGCCCAAATTCTCATCCATGAGGCCACAACGCCTGATGCGTTTGCTGGGCATACCTCGCCGCGCCAGGCGGGAGAGGTGGCGTTGGCAGCAGGGGTAGCGCGGCTGGTACTTGTCCACTTTAGTCCGCGTTGGACGATGCCCATCGAGCAGGCGGTTGCAGCCATGCGCTCCTCTGGTTTCAAAGGCCAAGCCGAGGTAGGCCAAGATGGCCAAATTTTGCAGCTTGAAATGGATTGACAGAGCACGGAATTATATGTACAGTTAAGGGTACTCAACACAACTATATGGGCGAAGGATTGCAGTGGTGCAGACTTGGCCAGGTGGGGCAGAGATGCAAATTATTGTTGCAAGCGCAAATGTCTTTCGGCGTGATCTTTCCAGTTCGATCCTCAACGAAGCAGGCTACACAGTGGCTGAAGCACGCACGGCTGCGGGCCTCTTCACCTACCTCCACGATGCCTTGCCCGCATTGATTGTCTTGGACTACCAGCTTGATGATACCGAGCCAAGCCGTTTGCTGCGGCTGTTACGCCAGCAGACGAATGTGCCATTGGTGTGGGTTACTGAGCAGATCCAGAGTATGCGCTTAATCGCCAGTGATCAGGGGCGTTCTGCGGTGCTGGCGTGGCCCTACCAGACAGAGCAGTTGCTCACGGTGGTAGCCATGCTGCTTGGCCAGGTGAGCCCACATTTGAGGCTTGGGATCGAAACGCGGCCTTACTTAACATAAAAGATGGTTTCAGAAAAACCGAAGGTTGCTTTACCATTTTGCGAGGATGCGTGAGGCGAAGATGCGAGGGCTTCGTGTCCTCGCGTCTTCGCGTCTTCGCGTCTTCGCGTCCTCGCGTCTTCGCGTCTTCGCGTCCTCGCGTCTTCGCGTCTTCGCGTCTTCGCGTCCTCGCGTCCTCGCGTCCTCGCGTCCTCGCAAATGGTAACGTACCTACGAACCATTGCTCTAGGACTACAGTTGCCCATGGTTCGCATCGTAGCTATAATAGAAGTACGATGCAGCTTGACTGTGCCCCCACAACAAGCGCCTACGTGAGCGTATGGCCAAGCTTGATGCCTCTGCTTCCCGTTGCTCCTACGGAGATGAGGCTCTGTTCTGCAACCTGTGCTTGGCGCTGGCAGCCTATGGAGCAAGCTTGCTATGCGTGAGCGCGTCTATCGCACGGAGGCTCTGATCCTGCGCCGCAGCGATTTCGGTGAGGCGGATCGTCTGTTGTTGTTGGCAACCCCAGGGGGCAAACGGCGCGTGGTGGCCAAGGGGGCGCGTAAGACGACGAGTAAGTTGGCTGGCTACCTTGAACTCTTTACCCATGCCAATTTGCTCTTGGCAGTGGGGCGTAATCTTGATCTGGTGACCCAGAGCCAGACGTTGCATGCGCATGCTTCGCTGCGGGAGAGCCTGCCGCGCTTGAGTTGTGCCTACTATGCGGCAGAGCTCTACGACCGCTTTACCGAAGAGGAAGACGAGAGCCAGCAACTCTTTGAACTACTAGTAGCCATTTTGGGGGCGCTCGATCAGAGCGCCTACCCCGATCTCGTGTTGCGTGCCTATGAGTTGCGCCTGCTGCATCTGGCGGGCTATCGCCCCCATTTGCACTACTGTGCAGTCTGTGGTGCCCGCCTGAGCGAAGCGGCTGAACATTTTAGCCCCAGCTTGGGTGGCATGCTCTGCCCGCATGACTGCAATGCTGACCGGGCTGCGCTACCGTTGAGCGGCGCAGCCTTTCGTTTGCTGCGCTACCTACAGACCCAACCGCTGAACGTGGTTGAGCGGTTGCACCTTTCGGCCCATGTGCGTGACGAGGCCGCTCAAGTGCTTCGCGCCTACCTGCGCCAACTGCTTGAACGGGAACTCAAGTCGGTGGCTTTTCTTGATGAGATCCTGCGAGTTGAATAATACCATTTACGATTGTAGATTGCAGATTGCAGATTGTCGAACACGGCGTCCCAATAGGCTTTCGCGTTCTTGATAATGTGGCATGTTCAAGGGTAATTGGTATAATTGCGTGGTCTCTCGTGGATAATCTGATGCTGTAGCACAGTTTATTACTATATGTGGGGAAGCGTGAGCCATGCTCCATGCGCATTGAGTTTAGCACTGCCGCCCTACAACCTACTAATGGGGCACAGCCCCATAATCTCCTCTTTAGTACTTGCGTTTTGGTGGCTTCGTCGCTACAACGCAAGCCGAGAGTTTCCCCAGCGCTATATCAAAGGAGAGTCGTGATGGATTACATTGAACAGCAACTCAGTGCTGGTGAGCAAATTCTCTATGTTGCTCGCCAACATGTCTTCGTGCTGATCACCAACATTCTGGCTGAACTTTCGCTCATCTCGCTCTTGGTGGCGGCTGGGGTTGCTTCACATATGGCATTTGATACTAGTAGTGTGGTTATTGGTGAATTGACTGCAAGTAATCTCATTCTGTTGATCTGCGTTGGAATTAGTGTTATTGTGCTGATTAGTGGTTTTATTGACTACCTGCGTTGGATCAATGATCAGTATATTATCACCGACCGGCGGGTGATTCAGGTGCGCGGGGTGATTACCAAGCGAGCGGTGGCATCTTCGTTGGAGAAGATCAACGATGTTGAATTGCGCCAAAGCATCATTGGGCGCATGATGAACTTTGGGACAGTGGCTATTTTGACCGCTTCTGGTGAAGAGAGCAATAATACAATGGATCGGATTGCCGATCCAGTCCAATTTAAGCGCGTCATGCTTGACGCAAAGCATAACCATGAGCGGGGCTATGGCTATTTGCCCGAACATGATTATGCGCCACAGCCGCTTCCACCAGCCACCCGCGCTTCGATTGTGGATGAACTAACGCGCCTAGCCGATCTCCGTGATCGGGGCATCCTCTCGCCAGAGGAGTTCGAGAGCCAGAAGCGGCATATCTTGAGTCGCATGCGCTGATGAGGGGGAAGGATGAAGGAGGAAGGAGGAAGGATGAGGGAGGAGGAACGTTCCTGTTTGTGCCGTAGGTAGTGCCGACGTTAGTCGGCTTCCCAGCGCTACCAAAGATCTCAGCCGACTAACGTCGGCCCTCCGATGCCTGTCTGCTTCCCAGCGTTGCCAAAGACCTCAGCCGACTGAAGTCGGCCCTCCGATGCCTGTCGGCTTCCCAGCGTTGCCAAAGACCTCAGCCGACTGAAGTCGGCCCTCCGATGCCTGTCGGCTTCCCAGCGCTACCAAAGACCTCAGCCGACTGAAGTCGGCCCTCCGATGCCTGTCGGCTTCCCAGCGCTACCAAAGACCTCAGCCGACTGAAGTCGGCACTCCAACGCCAATCCATAGAATTTTCAGACAGCCTCTAAAGGCCCGCGCACCCAGCATAGGGCGAATGTTGCGCTCCCTTTCATCCCGCATCCCGCATCCCGCATCCCACATCCCGCATCCCGCATCTCTCCTCACCCCAAGCGCTCAATGCGGGCGATCCACTCCTCTGGGCACTTGATCTCGGCCATGGTTGGCAGATGGGCGGGGGATTCCCAGACGCGGTGGGCGAAGGCGCGCCCGCGCATAGCAATCACTTGGTTGATGAAGGCTTCGCCCTGCTGGTACTGGGCCAATTTGAGATCCATGCCGGTGATGCGGTTGAAGAGTTGCTCGATCAGCGTCTTGGTAGACTGCCGTAGTGCCACGCGCTGTTCGATCTGCTCGAAGCTGGGCAGCAGCCGCTTGCCGACGGCATTCATCACATGGTTGCCGTAGCCCTCGACGATTGACATAAGGGCTTGGAGTTGTTCAAAGATGGCCCGCTGTTCTGGCGTCAGCACCAGTTCGATCCAGTGTTGCCCACTGCTCCAGCCTTGAATGAGGCGCGCTAAGACTTGGGGCAGACCTGAACCAATGCTTTCGAGTTGCTGATCCAACTGATCAAAGTATTGCTGCAAGAGATTGCGGAAATGCTCGCGCACCCAGGGGTAGGCTTCAAACTCAAAGACATGGGTTGCCTCGTGGAGTGCAATCCAGAGCCGGAAGTCTTCGTCGTTGAGCCCGAGTTGGTGTTGCACATTGGCGATATTGGGTTCAACAAAGTAGAGCGCACCGCGTGCGGCGGGATCGGGCGAGAGCAGGCTGAGATCATACTGACCAAGCACGCGGCGGGCGAGGTAGCCCAACATTACCCCCATCTGGGCCCCAATCAGCCGTCCGTTGAAATCGCCCATCAGGATCGCGGCAGTGCTGCGCTGTCCGGCGCGGGCATAGATGGCTTCGACCGGCTGGAAGAGGTGTTCAAACGAGACAAAGTTGGCCTCCAGCCACTCGCGCCGGTCGTGGACATAGACGCGGGTGATGGGCTGGGGCAGTTGTACGCCTAGGTACTCGGCGATCAGCGGCTCACTCTGTTTGACCAAGCGCAGATACTGGGCTTCGCGGTATTCACGGGCGTGGACGGGGGCTTGTTCCCACTGCGAGACACGCAGCGCTGCTGTGCGGGCTTGGTTCCAATCGATCAGGCGCGGGCCACCTTCGGCCTCAGCCCGCGTGCGAGCCGTAATATAGTGTCGCGCCGCTGCTCCGGCTACCACCCCGATCAGCAGGATGGTACCGAGGCGACGCATGTCGGACATAGGATTTCTCACGGATAGGGCTTCCTTTCACAGCGCAACGACACAATTGCGTCCGGCAGCCTTCGCTTGTTGCATGCGTTGAATGGCTACCGTTATGAGTTCCTCGGCACTCTGGCCAGAGGCTGCAACCATCCCGAAACTGATGGTCAGGCTCAGTTGGGGGTGCAGATTATACCATGGATAGTTGGCCACGCGCAGGCGCAGGGTTTCAATGCGGTGACTCAGTTGCGTAATGGTCTGGTCAGGGATCAAGATCAGGAACTTGTCGTCATTGTAGCGTGCCAGCACATCAGCAGGTTGGGTACTACTACGGAGTAGATCAGCAACAATACGCAGGACTTCATTGCCCAGCATATGGCCAAAGCGCAGGTTGAGATCGTTGAAGTGATCAAGGTCGGCCAGTACGATTACCAATTGGCGGGCGCTACTCTGGTTCTGTTCCACAAACTCAATGAGACGTCGATCAACGTGGGCGCGATTAGGCAAGAGCGTGAGGCTATCTTCGTTCGCTTCACGCTGCAACGTCAGGGTGCGCACCTGCTGCATCTGGATCGGCTCTTCGTCACGCAGTGGTTGCGTTGCTTCAGCCGGGGGCAGGTGGAGCATCAGTTGATCGCTAAAGTCTACGATATTCTCAGTGGCAATGAGTGCCACTTTGGCTCCCCGCTCAATGGCCACGCGGGCATCGGTTTGATTGGGCACAATCGCAATGAGTGGAATGGGCGGTGCGAAGTGGTTACAAAGTTGCCACACCGCTTCATCGCTCGTGGTAGCTAGCAGCAGTGCAGGGTTGGGAGTTTGGGCCAGCAAATCTTGGGCGCGCACGATACTGTCGGCAATGAGGGGGCGGTAGCCCTGGTGGCGCAGGCTGGTAACCATTGCGGCGCGGATGCTATCATTGATATAGATGATGAGTGCGGCAGGGCGCGGCAAACCGCGTCGTTCTTCGGGGGGGGCTTGCTTGCTGCTCCGCCGATCAAAGACATAGCTACTGCCCGAAATGCTCTTGGCGGCTTGTTTGACTTCAGCCGCAATCTTACTGATCTCATCCACACTCGTAAATTCCCGTTCGCTGGTACTCACAACTGAGATGGAGAGGCTAAGCAACCCAAACTGACGCGCCATACCCTGGCGATCAATGCCGCGCAAGAAGCCACGCTGCAGATCTACCTCATCATAGAGTTGGGGTACTTGGGCATCGAAGCTGGCAATGATACGCTGACAGAGTTGTTCGCTCTGCTCGCCGTAATGGATGATTGCAAAATCATCGCCACCAATATGGCCCAAAAAGTCTTCACTGGAGGCAATGGCGGAGAGGGTGTCGGCCAACAGATGAATGGCCCGGTCGCCACGGGCAAAGCCATAGGCATCATTGAAAGCTTTGAAGTTATCGAGATCAACATAGAGTAGTGCAAAATCGTTTTGTTGCTTCAGTTGGCGTTTTAGTTCGGCTTCCAGCAGGACATTTCCAGGTAGGCCAGTCAAGGGATTGCGGACTGGCAACTTTGCGGCGCGGCGCAGGTGGCTGCGGATGCGCGCCAGGAGGACGTCAATATCGTAGGGTTTAACAATGTAATCATCCGCGCCAGTATCGAACCCAACCACCACTTCCGATGACGCGCTACGTGCCGTAAGGATAATCACTGGCAGGTGTGATGTGCGGGTATCATTACGCAATTGGCGAATTGCCTCAAACCCGTCCATCAGTGGCATCATGAGATCCACAAGCAGCAGATCAGGGGGATCTTCTTGGGCCATACGTACCAGTTGATCGCCATCATAGGCAAGCGCAACCTCATAGCCCGCATCCTGCAACGTTTCGCGCAGAATCAGGCAGAGGGCTGGGTCGTCATCGGCTACAAGGATCCGGGCTAGGGGTGTCATTGGTCATCCTTGAACAGTCCAATAGACTCTTAGCATACCATAATTGTAGGCTTGTAGGTTAGGGCGTTATTGGTAGGGTTTTGGTAAAGTTTTGCGCTTGCGCGTTGGCGGCGAAGCCGTCAACGTGAAAGAAAGAAAGCTCTGCGTAAGCAGCGAAGCCGCCCCCGCATGGTATAATCGGTGCCATGACAATCTTCAGCGAACTTGGACTTAGTGAACCAATCCTGATCGCGTTGCGCGATCTAGGTTATGATGAGCCGACGCCGATTCAGGCCCAGGCGATTCCCGTTATGTTGGCAGGCCACGATGTTATTGCCCATGCCCAGACAGGCACCGGCAAGACGGCGGCGTTTGCTCTGCCCATCCTTAGCCGTCTCAAGCCTGAGCATGTGCCCCAGGCTTTGGTCTTAGCGCCAACCCGTGAATTGGCTATGCAGGTTGCCGAAGCGATGTTTCGCTATGGTAAACATGCGTCTACCCGCGTCACCCCCGTCTATGGCGGGCAACCGATTGAGCGCCAGTTGCGCAGTTTGGCGCGTGGGGTGCAGGTGGTGGTTGGTACCCCAGGGCGCGTGATGGATCATATGCGTCGCGGTACCTTGGTACTCGATCATATCAGCATGGTCATCCTTGATGAGGCGGACGAGATGCTCGATATGGGCTTTGCCGAGGATATTGAGTATATCTTGCAGCAAACCCCCAACGAACGGCAGACGGCGCTCTTTTCAGCGACGATGCCAGCCGCAGTGCTTGATTTGGCCATGCGCTATACCCGTGAGGCCAAACGGATCAGTGTGGTGAGTGAACAACTCACGGCACCGCGCACGCGCCAAGTCTATTACGAAGTGACTCCGCGTGAAAAGCTGGACGCCCTCTGTCGTGTGTTGGATGTCGAAACCCCCGGTTCGGCCATGATCTTCTGCCGTACCCGTGCTGACGCCGACCGCTTGGGTGAGAGTCTGCAAGGGCGTGGTTATATGGCTGAGGTGATCCATGGCGATCTGAGCCAGCCCATGCGTGAGCGGGTGATGAAGCGCTTCCGCGAGGGCCAAGCGGAACTGCTCGTTGCCACCGATGTGGCTGCCCGTGGCCTCGATATTCCCGATGTGACCCATGTGATCAACTATGATGTACCGGGCGATCCGGAGAGCTATGTGCATCGGATCGGGCGCACTGGGCGCGCCGGGCGCACGGGCCTCGCTATCTCGCTGATCACTCCGCGTGAACGGCGTCAAATCCAGATTATTGAGCGCACCACGCGCTCGCGCATCCAGCGCCTCAAATTGCCCTCGCTCGCCGATGTGGCGGCGCGGCGGCGCGAAGCTTTCCGTGATGCGCTACGCGAAGTTCTGCGTGAGGGTGAGCTTGACCCCTACATTATGATGGTCGAGGAGATGGCCGAAGGGCATGAGGTTGCCGATTTGGCCGCTGCTGCCTTCAAACTGTTGCTCAACGAAGTGGAACAGGAAGAGAGCTTGGTTTCGGTGGAGGGCGATGGGGCCGGTGCCGAAGCGGGCATGATCCGGCTCTTCCTTGATGTTGGGCGCTTCGACCGCGTGCGCCCTGCCGATATTGTGGGCGCGATTGCTAACGAAGTGGGTATCCCTGGCAAGCAGATCGGCGCGATTGACATCTACGACCGCTTCACCTTCGTTGAGGTGCCGAATGACACCGCGCACCGGGTGGTACGGGGGCTCTCGGGGGTCAATTTGCGCGGTAAACCCGTCAAGGTCTCGTTTGCGAAGCCAAAAGTAAGCTGATTCCGGAACGTGACCCTAGTTTCAGCTTTTTTGCACGTTTACTGTAACAGTTTTGCGGTATGATGATAGTACGGGTAGTATCACCCGGCGAGTTCGTACACCGCAGTACGCGTCGGACGACACCCATTGGAGTCGCTCTGGAATGGATATCGGAGCGGATCAGCTTGCTTCGTAGCTTCAGCACACTCAAGGGCGCTCACAGCCGCCCGGCTGAACCGGTATCCACAGAAAGGACGCTGCTGTGACTGACATCGACATCCAAGAACTGGGTATTCCGGAACTGGAACGCTTACGTGATGCAGTAAACCAACGCCTACTCCAGTTACGCTACAGTAATCGCCATACGCTGCCGGAACTCTTACGGATGCTTGAGGAGTTGAAGGGCGTACTGAACGATCAGGGAAAGCAGTGGCGTTCCCTCGAACGCTGGCAATGGATGGATGGCCAGATTCGTTTCTGGCTCAATCCCACCGACCAGGTGCAGTACCAGTCGGGCTGGTACACCATAGACGAGTTGTTGCAGTGGTCATACAACGCCGGCCCGGTCATTGTGCGTGACGAAGAGTTTGACGATGACGGGGAGACGTGGACCGAGGTGGATGGGGTGCGGATTCGCTGGCTACCCGATGGGACGATGCTACGCGAGAGTTTGTAAGAATCATTTGTTAGCGCGAAAAAGCCCTGGGCTCGTGGGGGGCGTCGCGTTGGCTGAGCCTGTCGAAGCCACCGCGACGTTGGCTTCGACAGGCTCAGCCAACGTCGCGGCCCAGAACTTTTTCGCGCTAACAATCGTTTGATGTTGGGCTGGGGCGGCGAAGCCGCCCCAGCCCAACATCAACATGGGTTTGGGGCATAGCCCCTAGTACCCTCTAGCGACTAATTCAGCCAGAGGCTCTTGGCTTGTGGTGCGCCGAGCTTACGAAAGCCCGGCCCGAAGGGGCGTGCCCGTACCATTTCACCCAAGCAACTGAGCCGCGCCTCAGCCGCTTCGATCAGGCTGGTGAGCGTGCGTAACTCAGCGCGGCTCAGGTTGAGCCCAATATTGTTGAGCCACAGTTGCAAGCCGCCATTTGGGGCCGGCTCGATACGATAGTAGCCCCGGCGCAAAAGGGGCAGTTCCTCTTCCTGTGCCCAATCATCAAGCAGGTTGGCTAAGTGGGAGAGATCAAAGAGTGCGATGCGGATCGTCGCCTCATCCCAGATCAGGCGTAGCGAGCCATCCGGCGCAAAGGCCAGCATGCGACCAGGGGTGGCTTGAGCCAGCGTGGTGAGTTGTAAATCCATAGTCTCTTTCTATGCCTCTTCGGCGGCGCGCCGCGCAAGACGGCGGCGCATGCGGGGATGGAGGTGTTCGAGCAGTGGGTTGCCATCACGCAGGTGGCTCAAAACGACCTGACGTGTGGTGGCGGGGTTGAGCTTGAGGTAGGGGTAGAAACCGGGGACGACAGTAAGCACGGGGCCGTCGTCACAATGATCTTGGCAAGTGGTAGCCACGACGCTCACCTGCTCGGCCAATTCAGCCTCGTGCAGGGCGGCGAGGGCAGCACCGATCACCTGTTGCGCCCCGGCGCGCTTGCAATGCTTATCGCTACAGACCCCCAAGCATGGCCGCCCTAAGCGGGCGAGTTGTTCAACCTTCGGTTCGCCTTTGCCCATCCCAACTCCTCCTTGCTGCTTGTTGTCGTGCTACCACATCGAGAACTGAACGGGCGTTGCACTTGATATTCAACTGTACCAGCACCCAGCCAAGCCAACCGATCCCCAACGCGAGCGTAAGCTGAAGAAACTCAAACCAGATGCCCATAGGATGTTTGCTTCTAGAGGGAAGGACGGAGCAACGAGGAACGTAGAACATAGGCGAACGATTACCTAACTCCCACGTTTCTGCTAAAGAGCTACCCTATGTTAGCATACCCTAACATGGCGCATTGTCTAGTTGTGAATTTTCAAACTACTATTGGGTTTTTAGCTCAAGCTTGCTCGCAGGGTAATAGTTCACACTACTTCCAGTCCATTGACGAAACAGACGATAGGACGTACCATTGTTCGCTACAGCCCTTCAGATACAGTGTCTTGAAAGGGAGGAGTGAAGATGTGCCGAGCGAACAGCTCCCTTTGAACGAAATTATCCAGGGAAGTTGTCTTGATCTGCTCAAGACCTTGCCTGAGCAATCGGTTGACCTGATCTTTGCCGATCCTCCCTACAACCTACAGTTACAACATGAACTGCTTCGTCCTAATCAGACTGTGGTAGATGGTGTAGCTGATGCATGGGATCAATTTGCTGATTTTGCTGAATACGATCACTTTACTGAGCAGTGGTTGTCAGCATGTCGTCGCGTCTTAAAGGATAATGGAACGATCTGGGTCATTGGTTCATACCATAACATCTTTCGTGTTGGCAAGATCATGATGGATTTGGGCTACTGGCTCCTCAATGATGTCATTTGGCATAAAACCAATCCGATGCCCAATTTTCGTGGGACACGCTTTCAGAATGCTACTGAGACGCTGATTTGGGCTAAAAAATCGGCAACGCAGAAAAAGTACACGTTTCATTACCAGGCGATGAAAAATTTTAATGACGAAAAGCAGATGCAAAATGTCTGGTATATTCCGCTCTGCACTGGCGCAGAGCGCATTAAAATCAATGGTAAAAAAGCCCATTCAACCCAAAAGCCAGAGGCGCTTTTACATCGTGTCATTCTCTCATCAAGTAATCGCGGCGACGTCGTCCTTGATCCATTTTCTGGTTCTGGGACAACCGCAGCCGTAGCGAAGCGACTTCAGCGCAGGTATATCGGGATCGAAATTTCACCTGAGTATGTGGCGATTTCACAGGAACGGCTTGCATCGCTCCCAGCATCACCCGTCAGTGAGCATGAACTCGTGACCAAATCAAAGCGTGATGCACCAAGAATAAGCTTTGGGCAGTTGATTGAGGCCGGATACCTTGCTATTGGTCAACAGGTCTTTTCCAAAGATCGAAAATTCGTTGCAACCATCAAAGCGGATGCTCATCTTATTTGGCAGGAGCAGAGCGGTTCGATTCATAAAATCGCGGCATTGATCCAAAACCGACCGGCATATAATGGCTGGGAATATTGGTATTGTGAAAGCGCAACGGGTAGCTTCGTCAGTATTGATGATCTGCGTGAGCAGTATCGCCGTGAACATTAGGAGCCACCCCATTCACATTACGTGTAGGGCTGCGGCCCTGAAACCCGCTTTGGGGCTATGCCCCAAACCCCGCTTTTTGTTCCGTGTTGGCGGCGAAGCCGCCAACACGGAACCACAAGAGTTTTTTTGGGGAGGCTTTGCCTCCCCAAAACCCCCGCCAGAGGGTTAACGTACCTAGCGTGGCGACGGCGCAAGCAGAATCTCAAGCTCCTGGTTGTAGGCTTTGCGGAAGAGGTTGCTACGTCGGGCTGCGTCCCAGACTTCGAGTTGTGCGTCGCCGGTGGCTTGCACCAGGATGCGGATGGGGGGGCCAAGTTCCACGCGGACTGCTTGGACAACCTGGCTCTTGCCGCGCTCAAGGTATTCGGCGATCCGCAGCAGGGCGCTGAGGCGCGCAATGCGGGTACTGTCTTCGGGTTTGAGGATGGCAGCGTAGGGTGTGGCATCAGTGAAGCCTTTGCGGTGGTTCCGCACAAGCGCACTGAGCATGATGCTTTCGCGGTGGCTAAAACCAAGTAGTAAGCTGTTATGGACGAGATACTCACCATGCTTATGGTGGTCGTAGTAACCTACGGCTACGCCAATATCATGGATCATGGCTGCTTGGGCGAGCAGATCGCGTTCCCAGGCACCGTAGCCATGCAGCGGGATGAGTTGATCGAAGAGGCTCAGGCTAAGTTCGGCCACTTTGTGACAGTGGGCCTCTTGAAAGTGGCTGAGACGGGCTAGGTTGAGAATACTGAAGCTACGCGGATCTTCTAAGATCGGCGGGTCGTTGGGAGCAAGGAAGTGGGCATAGAAGAGCCCTTCGCGGAGACCTTGGCCGCTCACGGTTAGTTCGCTGAAGCCGCCTTGATCCATCAGCGCCTCGATGATTACAGCACCAGCCAGCGTTACATCGGCGCGGTCGCGCTTGAGGCCGGGAATCTGCTCGCGCTCGCGGCGATTCTTCTGGATCAACTGTTCGCTTATGGCCGCAATAGCTGCGCGGGTGAGCGTATAGGCATGGACGCGATCAAGGGGATAGTTGCGGGCCTTCTGGTCTATGCGGGCTAAGGTACGCACGGTGCCGCCCATGCCTGCAAGCCGTTGACCGGTGTCGGCTTTGAGCCACGCCAGGCCGCTAAAGGCTTGCTGGGCAGCCGCACGCAGTTCACGCAGATCGCGCTTGCTGATGGGGTCGCTGTTTACATAACGTTCAGTGAAACGTAGAACCCCCGCCTGCACCGAAAAGCTCTCGGTCGGGCGACCATCTTGCACCGCAACCACCTGGGTTGAGCCGCCGCCAGTATCGAAGGTGACGCCGTGGCGCAGACCGAGGGCATTTGCGGTTCCCAGAAAGCCATAGTAGCCTTCTTCTTGGGTGGTGATAATGCGAAGATCGAGATCTGTTTCCGCCCGCAGCGCCCTCCAGAATTCCTCTTGGTTTGCGGCTTCACGAATGGCACTGGTACCAACGGCAACGACATGGTTGACGGCGGTACTCTTGCAGAAGCGGTTGAACATACTCAGCGCATTGACCGCCCGGCGGATCGGTTCAGGTTGTAGTTCGCGGTTGGGGCCCACGCCCTCAGCCAAGCGCACCGCCTCGCTGACCTCATCGATCAGGCGGAAACATGAGCCGCGCTCGTAGGCCATAACGATCAGGCGGGTGGTGTTGGAGCCGAGATCAATGATGGCGATTTTTTCCATATTCGGCAATCTACAATCTGCAATCTACAATCTACAATCGTAAATGGTATTACTCCACTACGTTAACGCAACGCCTCTGCGACGAGCGCCACCACTTCAGCCAATTCATCATAGCTGATCACGAGGGGGGGCAAGAGGCGCAGAACGTTGGGCCCGGCGGGGAGGGCCAGCAGGCCGCGCTCAAGCAGGTTTTGGAGTACAGGTTGGACCCGCTGTTTCAATTCGAGGCCAACGAGTAGACCCAGGCCGCGCACTTCGCGCACCGCCGGGAGCTTGAGCGCCTTGAGTTGCTGATGCAGCCATGCCCCCTTTTCGGCGGCTTGGCGGGGCAGATCCTCCTCTTGGTAGACGCGCAGGGCGGCGTGGGCCACGGCGCAGAGCAGCGGCCCACCGCCAAAGGTTGTCCCGTGGGCACCGCCGGGCAGCGGCCCGTGGCGGGTATGGAGAGCAACCGCGCCCATAGGCAAGCCAGCGGCAATACTCTTAGCCAGAATGAGCAGATCGGGCACCACGCCGCAATGCTCTAGGGCAAAGAGCCGCCCAGTGCGCCCAAAGCCGGTCTGCACCTCATCAGCCAGCAGCAGCGCCCCGTGCTGATCGCAGATGCGCCGCGCCGCCTCAAGGTAACCCGCAGGGGCCGGGCGTACTCCCCCTTCACCCTGCACCGGCTCCAGCAGCACGGCGGCGGTCTGGTCGCTCACCGCAGCCTCGAGAGCGGCGACATCGCCATAGGCCACATGGTGAAAGCCGGGCACCAGTGGCTGGAAAGGCTCACGGTACTTCGGCTCCCAGGTAGCACTGAGCGCCCCCATTGTACGCCCGTGGAAGCCGCGCATGGTCGCGATCACCTGCTGGCGGCCAGTGAGCAGACGCGCAAACTTGAGCGCTGCTTCAACCGCTTCGGCCCCCGAATTGCAGAGGAAAATACGGGCGGGCAGCGGCAATGCGGCAGCCAATGCCTGCAGATAGGCCGCCCGTTGGTCGTTATAGAAAATCTCTGGACAACTGATCAGCGTCGTGGCCTGTGCCTGAAGCGCAGCCACAATCGCGGGATGACCGTGGCCCAGATTGGCGGCACCCTGGCCAGCGACACAATCAAGGTAAGCGCGGCCATCGGCAGCATAGAGCCGTGCCCCGGCCCCGCGCACCAGCGCCAGCCCACGCTTGGGATAGAGCCCTGAAGTGTAGTGTTGTTCGGTGGCAATGATGGAGGTATTGTCGTTCATGGTATGCCATTATACCCATCCTGAAGGATTTGTGCATGGGGTGCTACAATGTACTGAGGGCTACGCCCCAAACCTCAATGTGTAGCTAGGGTGTGCGAGGGAACCTGGTTCCCTCGCGCTCCCCCTCCGTCCGAAGGGTTGTAGGGCACCGCCCTACAGATTTTGATCACACCCAAATAAAAGGAACTGGTATTCGCCATGTATTCACCATTTCCAGGGATGGATCCCTACCTCGAAGACCCCAAGGGATGGCCGGGGGTGCATCTGCGTATGCTTGGGGTCATCAGTGATATGTTGGTTGAGCAGGTTGCACCCCATTTCTCGGTTGTCGTTGAGGAGCGCGTTTATATTGCTGATGAAGATGATGATGATGATGCGCTTCAAGCTCAAGCGCGCCGCCAATTTGTGCCCGACATTTTTCTTGTAGAGCGTCCTCAGTTGCAGAACGCAACGACTGCTGTTAGTCTTTCTGTGACCCCCGCCACAATCATCGAACGTTTGCCATCTGATGTGGAGCAGCGTGATCGCTACTTAGCGATCTATGATCGACGCCAGCGTGAGTTGGTGACCACGTTGGAGTTGCTATCACCTTGGAATAAGGCTCGCGGTACACGGGGGCAGCGTGAATTTTTAGCCAAACGTGCAGCAATTTTTACGACCCGCACCAATTGGCTTGAGATTGATCTATTGCGGGCAGGCGAACGCCCTGAAGAGGTTGTAGGACAGAGCGACTACTATGCTCTTTTGCACCGTGGAAGTAACATTGGGCGCTTGGAGGTTTGGTATGTAGATGTGCGCGATCCTTTGCCGCGCATCAGCGTACCGTTGCGCTCGCCTCATCCTGATGCGGTACTTGATCTCCAAGCCGCCTTCACGACCGTCTACCGACGGGCGCGTTATGGGGACGATGTAGATTATGAGCGTCCTGTACCGCCTCCAGCGCTACCACCTGCTGCGGCCCTTTGGGCAGCGCAGCGTGTGCAGGAGTATCGGGATACTTTGGATCGTAGGGGCTGAGAAAATAGAAACGAGGAAATAGGAAAGTAGGAAAGAGGTGCCACATCATATTTTCTCTTTCCTACTTTCTATCTCCTGCCCTCTGTCATTTATCCCGTTGGCGCAGCCGTAGGGGCGCTGTGCGCTGCTCGCGGGGGGCGTTGCGCTGTGCTTGGGCTTCGGCGTAGATCGCCTCAATGGTGCGGGCGGCCCGTTCCCATGAGAGTTCGGCGACGGCTCGTTGGCGGGCGGCGGCTCCTAAGTTGGCAGCGAGGGCGCGATCATCGAGCGCCTGCTCAAGGCGGGCGGCGAGGTCGGCGGCGTTGCCCATTTCGGCATAGAGCCCGGTATCGCCCAGAATCTCGCGGGCCACGGGGGTGGCGAAGGCAACCGTGGGTAGCCCCATAGCCATATAGTTCGCAATCTTGCCATTGCCCTCGGTGAGGCTCATCTTCGGCGCAACGGCCACGTCGCCCAAGGCAAGGTAGCTATGCAGATCGCGGTAGATGATGCGGCCCGGCAGGGTAACATGCTCGGCCACACCGAGACTCGCAGCGTAGCGGCGGTAGCTCTGCGGGTCGGGATGGCCCATAATCAGGAAGTGTACCTCGGGGCGGCGGGCGGTAAGCATGCGTGCAGTTTCGATCAGCAGATTGGTGCCCTGATAGGGAGCTAAGAGGCCAATATAGACAATGATGCGGCGGTCGGGCGGGATGCCCAATTGGGCGCGCAGTTCGGCGCGTTGCGCGGCCCATGCCACCGAACCATCGTAGGGTCGAAAGCGCTCGGTATCCACCCCATCGGGTACGGCATGGATGCGCTCGCTTGGCACCAGCCCGTCGGAGCGTAACCGTTGCGCCGCGTTGTGGGTCGAGGTCATAATTGCATCGGCAGAGCGATTGAGCATCTGTTCGACGCCATGCACCGGCCCATAGAGCCGACTCGATCGCTTGAGGAAGCCATGGTCGAGCATCTCGCTCGTCATGCTGCCCTGATAATCAAGGATCAGCGGCACGCCCAAGAGTTGGCGTAGCGGCATACCAATTGCGGCAGCCTCGTGGGTATGGGCATGAATAATATCGGGGCGCAGTTGCAACGCCACCCGCAGCGTGCGCCAAGCCAGCCCCACATCAAGGTAGAGCTTATGGCGCGAAGAACCTACCACAGCGCGCTTAATCCAGGGAACATCCCAAGAACGCCGGATGTCCAAACCGGGCATATCATCGCCGTTATGGTAGCTCGCCAGCACCAGCCGATGGCCGCGCCGCTGGATCGCTCGCGTCTCTTCCCAGATCCGCACATGGTTGCCATAATCCGAGAAGAAGCTGGTCGAGGCGATCATAAGGACGTTGTAGGTCATGGGAACTTTCTATGGAGAAGAGAGGAAGTAGGAAGTAGTGAAGGGCGGGCGTCATTGTACGCGAGGCTATCGTAGTCTGCAAGAGCATATTTTTTGGTTCGTGTTGGCGGCGAAGCCGCCAACACGAACCAAAAGAGTTCTTTGGGGGAGGCGAAGCCTCCCCGCCTTATTTGCCGGTTCATGCTAGGTATACTATAATGGGGATGTTGCTCGCGTTGAACGGGCCTTTTTTGGGCTATGCTGTAAAACATTATCTATCCTCACGTTCATCTACCTGCGAGCGCAACCAAGTCAGGAGGATGTGTCAACCATGTTTGGCCTTAATAGAAAGCCCCAACCCGCCACCTCCTCGATCTACAATAAGACCGAAACCGTTATCGGTGCCAATACCCGCTTTCAGGGTAGTTTGACCTCCGATGGCAATATTCGGATTGATGGATCGGTTGAAGGTGACGTTGAAGTACTCGGTAATCTGATTGTTGGCGAGACGGGGCGTGTGATTGCGACCGTCAAAGCCCAGAATGTCCACGTTTCGGGCGCGGTCAAGGGCGAGATTACCGCCGTTGAGCAGTTGGAGATTTCGCCCACCGGCAAGGTTTGGGGCGATATTACGACTGCTGCGCTGCATATCGAACCAGGTGGCCTCTTCCGTGGTCAGAGTGCGATGACTTCGACGATTGATGAACCGCTGCTGCTTGAGGCTCCGCGCCCCAGTGAGGGCTAATACCATTTATGATTGCAGATTGCAGATTGTAGATTACCGAACATGGCGTCCCAATGGGCTTTCGCGTTTTTGATAATGCGGCATGTTCAAGGGTAATTGGTATAAGCAGCAGAAGGTCGCTTTACCATATCTTTCGGGGATGCGTGCGGCAAAGAGGCGATGGCTTCGCGTCATCGCATCCTCGCACCCTCGCCAACTGTAGGGGGCGCCCATGAAACGGCTGCGTAGTCACGCTTCGCGGCGTCTGATTGGCCTGGGGCCGCGCCGACGGGCTGCTTCAAGCGCGTTGCCGCTTGCGGATCGCTTGATCGCTGGTTTACGTGCTGTGGGTAGCAATGCCTTCTCGTTGGGCATCGCAGCCCTGATGCTAGTCTTCATTGGCCTGCTCATGGTCAACTTTGTGGGCCAGGTGTTGCAGAGTGCCCGTCTGGAGACGCGCCGCGCCGAGCTTGAGGCTGAGGTGTTGACGATCAGGTATGAGAATGAACGCCTTGCCGGGTTGGTTGAGTATACCGAATCGCCCGTCTATGCCGAAATGGTGGCGCGCGGGCAGCTTGGCTATGCCCGTGAGGGCGACGTGGTTATTCTCAGCCGTACAGAACCGTTGAGTATACCTGAGATCGCTGCCCCCGATGAGGCGCTAGATCCGTCAGTGGTTGTCCCGCAACAACCGGAGAATTGGCGGCTCTGGTGGCAAGCGTTGAGGGGCGGGTAGTACGCCGTGCCTCTGCTTTAGGGGAGGAAATAGAAACGAGGAACGTAGGAAATAGGGCAAAGGTTACCCTTACTATTTTCTACGTTCCTCTATTCCTATTTTCTGTGTTCCGTATGGCAATTCTCGTTGTCACAACTGATGCTCCCCTTGTTGAGGGGCCGTCCCAAGGGGCATGGACGTTTGCCGATTGGGAGCGGTTGCCCGCTGATGGGCGGCGCTATGAGGTTATTGGTGGGGTGCTCTATATGACGACCGCGCCGAGTAGCTTTCATCAGTGGATTGTGCGGCGTCTTGAGCGTTTGGTTGGGATTCCGGCAGAGGATGCGCGGCTGGCCTATTGCTTTCCTGCGCCCATAGGTGTGCTGATGCCCGCTTGCCATCCGGTGCAGCCCGATTATGTGGTGGTGCGTTTTGGACGTGAAGCACTCTTTCGGGCGGGGCGGATCTATGGGGTGCCGGATCTCTTGTTTGAGATTCTTTCGGCAGCTTCGCGCTCCTACGATGAGCGGATCAAATTGGCAGCTTATGCTACTGCTGGGGTGCCAGAGTATGCGATTATCGATCCGCGTGAACGTAGTCTGAACCTCTATTGCCTCGTGGCACCCGGGGCGTATGCGGCACCAAGGTGCTTTACGGCGGGCGATCATGTGGCCTTTGCCTGCCTCCCAGGGCTGTTGTTGCCGGTTGCTGAACTCTTTGCCGGTGCGCCCGATAGTTCATTGTAGCCCCCATGCGCCCCACCAAGCCCCAACCTACCGATATGGTCGCTGCGCTCCGCAGTCTCCGTTGGCCCATTGCAGGGGTGGTGGGCTTGCTCTTTGCGTTGGTGCGCTTGGTCGAGACGAGCTTGATTGGCTTTCGCCCGCTCGATCCGCTCTTTGAGACGCTTGAGGCGCTTTTTTGGGGTGCGTTGGCGGCAGTAGCGATCTATGCGGTGCTGAGTTGGGCTGCCCATCAGGAGCAGCGCCGCCAGGTGGCTGAGGCGAGTTTTCTTGATGAGTTGCGCCTAACTAATGCGCGTCTGGAGTTGCTCTATGAGCTGAATCAGCGCATTGCGAGTAGCGATACGCTTGATGATGTGCTTGATTATGCGATTACGCTGCCTGCGCGTCTCTTTGCGGCCCGTGCGGCTGCGCTGGTGCTCTATGGTGAGCAGGGTAGAACGTTGACGGCGCGCTGCCTCGGGTTGAATGAGGAGCAATTGGCGGCGGCGCGTAGCGCCTTTGGCTTGGCCTACCACTATGAGTTACCCCCTGAACCCACCATCCTGAAGCCGCGTGGCCGTACACCCGCCGGGATTGTGGCTTGTCTGATCCTGCCTTTGGCTGAACGGGATAATCAGCCCCTTGGTTGGATTGAAGGCTACCTGACGACAACCGACCAGTTGACGTTGGAACAACCCAGTGCTCGTTCCGATCAGGTGCTTCCGCTGCTGCTCAGTGCGGAGAGTACCGCCCTGTTGCTGACGGTGGCTGGTGAGTTGACCGAGAGTATTCAGGGTAGTCGCCGGCGCGCCCGTGAGTTGGCGAGTGTCGCTACGTTGGAGCAGGCGATCACGGAAGAGCGCACTCGGATCGCCCGTGATCTGCACGATGGCGTAGCTCAGAGCCTCGCCTTCCTGCGCATGCGGGTGGACCTCTGGGCAGATTGGTTGCACCAAGACCCGCAGCGTCTCAGTGGTGAGTTTGTGAACCTGAAGGCCAATCTGCGCCAACAGATTGATGAGTTGCGGCGGGCTATCTTTGCCTTGCGGCCCATGGAGTTGGGGCAACTTGGCTTTGTGGCCGCACTACGGCGCTATGTCAGTGAATTTGCTGAACAGCAAGCGTGGGAGCTTGAGCTTGAACTGAGTGATCTGCCTACCGATATTCCCCAGGTGCTTGAATTGGCTGCCTTTCGCTTTGCCCAAGAGGGGCTAAACAATGCAGCCAAACATGCCCACGCCAGCCATGTGGCGTTAACCATCCGCACGCTGGACGGCGGGCTGCAAATTGTTGTGCGCGACAACGGGATCGGCTTCGATCCTGGGGCCCAAGGCGAGCGGCCTGGAACCCGTTTGGGCCTGCGTCAGTTGCGTGAGCGGGCCACCGCACTCGATGGGCGGCTCACCATCCTCTCGCGCCCCGGCCAAGGCACTGAGTTGCGGGTTTGGTTGCCGCTACGCTATGCTGCTGAGGATAGAATTGGTAAAACCCTCTAGTCATGGGCGTTTAAGTTTTATATAATGTTTGTAATGGCAGTTTACGATTGTAGATTGCAGATTGCAGATTGTAGATTGCCGAGCATGGCGTCCCAATGGGCGTTAACGTTCTTGATCATGCGGCATGTTCAAGGGTAATTGGTGTTATTTTGTTCGGTGTTGGCGGCGAAGCCGCCAACACCGAACAAAATGAGTTTTATTGGGGGAGGCTTCGCCTCCCCCAAACCCCCACCGAGGGCTTCGCTTTATTAAGATGAATATGGTACTGCTATGGTGCTACGTCGCTACCACATGATTGGTGCTGCGCTGCTGGTGTTTGGACTCACCCTTGTGCTGCTGCTTTCGATTCATGCGGCAGAGGCACGCCATCCCCAGGCCGATTTTGCGGCGCCGTTGAGCTACCGCGAGGCTCAGGCGGTGGTGGTGGCGGCGCAGGCTCGTGAGGCGCACCTGCGGACTGTGGTTAGTCAGCCGCTGGGCTCGGTGAATCCTGAATTGTTGCCGCGCATGCAGACGATCTATTTTCCTCAGACTGGGCATCATCTCAGTAATCGGAGTGGCTTTTTGGATTTTTGGCGTGCCAATGGTCAATTGCAGAGCTTTGGTTATCCACTGACTGAGGAGATTGTTGAGCATGGCCGTATTGTGCAATACTTTGAGCGGGCGCGTTTTGAATTGCACGCTGAATATATTGGGACGCCCCAACAGGTGCAGTTGGGTTTGCTGGGGCGCGAAATATTGGAAAAGCAGGGTGTTCCGCCACGCCTCGATGAAGCGCAGAGGGAGGGACGCTATTTTCCTGAAACGGGCCATACGCTCTGGGGGAGGTTCCGTAGCTTCTGGGAGCGCCGCGATGGTATGCAGCTCTATGGTATGCCGTTGAGCGAGGTGGTTGAAGAGGATGGTCGGAGTGTGCAGTACTTCGAGCGGGCTAAGTTTATCTACTTCCCCGAAGAACTGCCAGCGGTCTTTCGTTCGCTGCAACACTCCTATGGCTACCCCCTCAACGCGCTCTATGAGGTGCAACTGAGTGATTTGGGGCGCTTGCTCGCAGAACAGCGGGGCATCAATCTGGCCCCAGTGCCCCAGTTGGAGGGTACGCACACATGGCACCCGGCCCTCTGGGAGCGGCGCGTCGAGATTAGTATTGGTGAGCAGTGGCTCAGTGCCTACGAAGGCGATCTGCTGGTCTTCCGCGCCCCGGTGGCAACCGGACGCGATGGCTTCAATACGCCCGTAGGTGATTATGCGGTCTACTATAAGACGCCTATGCAGACGATGAGCGGCTGTATGGCGGGCGAGTGTTGGAATGTGCCCCATGTGCCGTGGGCGCAATATATTGTCGGCGGGGTGGCCCTGCACGGCACCTATTGGCACAACAATCATGGTACCGGCATTCGTCCCTCCCACGGCTGCATCAATCTGCGGCTTGAGGATGCCCAATGGCTCTATGAGTGGACGAGCCTGGGTACTCCGGTGAAGGTGCGTTATTGAGTTGAGTAGACGAACCTATGCCACAACGTCCCCGTAGTACTCCGTTCCGCCGCCCCACCAGTGGCTTGAGTGTCAGCCTTGTGGTGGTGGGCTTGGTGTTGCTTGCGCTGGCCCTGGTGGTTGCGCGTTCAACCAGGCCCGCAACGCCAACAGGGGCCGACGGCGAGCGATCTGGCCTCCCCATCCCAACCGATGATTGCCGCAGCTTGCCTGGCTTTATGGCCAATCCTGAAATTGGCCTGAGTGGAGGGGGCTTGGCTTTAGCTACCAACCGCTCCGAGATGGGCTTGGTGCTGCTGAGTACGCGCCAACCAGATCAGACCTACCAGCATCCCACATGGCGTCGGGCGGGCTATTTGGGGCCGATTGCCTACGACCGTGAGGGGAATATCTATGTGGCACCGACGCCGCGCCTCTCGCTGGCCGATAATCCTTTGGCGGGGGCGACAACCATTTGGCGCGTGGCAGCCCAGAGTGGCGAGATGGCACCCTTTGTGCGTCTGCCGGGCGCAGCGCACGAACGCAATCCCTATGGTATCATCGGGTTGAGCTATGTCTGCGACCTGCATTGGCTCTATGCGGGCCATGTTATTGGTGGTACGCCCACAAGCGAACACGGTGGCGTGGTTGCGATTGATCTGAACGATGGCACCATGCGTCCGATTGTGGACAACACCGACGTTATGGGCATCCTCGTGGTAGAACGCGGAGAGGGCTACGAACTCTATCTGGCCCTTGCCCGCAGCCCCGAGGTGATGGCGTTGCCGTTAGATGCCAATGGTATGCCCGCAGGCGATATGCGCCCACTGCTCGACTTGGAGCAGGCGGGGGCAAGCGCGAGCGAGCGGGTACGCAAGCTCCGCTTGGTAGACGATGAACTGATTGCCGACCTTGTCCCCTTTAACTATAGCCTCCAGACCAGTGCAGCCAATGAGCCTAACCGTGTTGCCGCGTGGCGTTACAATGCGACAACGGGCCAATGGGAGGTAAGCCGTCGGGCGGCTTTGCCATAGGGGGATGGTCCAAAGGAGACCCCATGACCAACCCGATCGGTCTACTCGTGATGGAATATGGCGAGCCGCAGGAATTGGGTGAGGTGGCCGATTATTTGACGGCTCACTATGGGGGCTATACGCCGCCCCCAGAGGATATTGCGGCTCTGCAGGCGCGTTGCCAGCAGGTGTGGGGCACGGAGCGCGGCGGTTCGGCGGCGGGTCTGTTGGCGAATGCCTTGAGCCAAGTCTTGGCCGAGCGCTCTGGCGACCGTTTTCGTGTGGCGCTGGGGGCACGCCATTGGACGCCGACGGTTACGAGCGCATTGCAGGAGTTGTGTGCCAGTGGTGCCCAGACGGTCGTGGTGCTACCACTAAGTCCCCATGCGTCGCTGATGGGCCTGCGCGACTACGAGCGCACCTTGGAACGCGCACAAGCTGAGTTGCAACAGCCCTGCACCATCCATCTGATCAAAGATTGGCCCGATCTGCCGGGCTATTGGAGCGCGATCACGCGCCATACGCGCGCCGCTCTCGCCCAACTCGAGGCTCCGGCTGAGGCGGTGGCGCTGCTCTGCATGGCCCATAGTGTCGCCGAGAGTAGCCGTAAGCCCGAAACAAACTACCAGCAGCAACTCACCCAGCGCACCGCGCAACTCACCAGTGAGCTTGGTTGTGGAGCGGGGCGCTTGGCCTACTACGGGGCTGAAGGGCCGGGTCAATGGCTTGGGCCGGAGGTGGGCAGCGCGTTGGAGGAGTTGGCCCAAGCGGGTTATCGCCATGTGTTGGCGGTGGGCATCTCTTCAACCTACGATAACGTCGAGATCTGCTATGAACTCGATGGTCGCCTCGCGCAACTGGCCGCCACGCTGGGGGTAGGCTATGCACGGGCCGCCTTGCCCAACGCCGATCCCGAACTGGTGGCTGGCTTGGCTGATTTGGTGGATGGGACTGTGGTGGAGAGGAAATAGCAGCGAGGATGCGAGAGGCGAAGAGGCGAAGAGGCGAAGAGGCGAAGAGGCGAAGAGGCGAAGAGGCGAAGAGGCGAAGAGGCGAAGGGCTTCGCGTCCTTGCGTCCTTGCGTCCTTGCGTCCTCGCGTCCTCGCGTCCTCGCGTCCTCGCAAGCAGTAACGTGGCTACAAATATCCCTATTCCCAAGGCACCATCATGACTCTTCCCATGACCAAGCGGGTTGTGTTGCTCACGGGCGCGACGAGTGGCATTGGGCGTGAGGTGGCGCGGGGTTTGGCACTGCAGGGGGCAACGTTGGTTGTGGCTTGCCGCAATCAGGTGCGGGCGGCGGGCCTTGCGGCTGAACTACGGGCAGCGTGTGGCGCTGCCCAGATCGCCACAATGCCCCTGGAGTTGGCTGAACTGCGCTCGGTTCGCGCCTTCGCGGCGGACTTTTTGGCCCGCTATCAGCAACTGCATGTGCTGATCAACAATGCGGGCACCTTCTGCTTGCAGCGCCAAACGACAGAGGATGGCCTCGAACGCACACTGGGGGTCAACTATGTTGCGCCCTTTCTATTGACGCATACGCTCCTGCCGTTGCTCAGCGCCACCCCTGGGGCGCGGATTGTCAATATTGGCTCGGAAGCCTATCGCTACGGACGCCTCGATCTTGAGGATTTGCAGCTCACGCGGCGTTACGCAGGCTTTATGGCCTACGCAAGCTCCAAGCAGGCCCAACTGCTCTGGAGCCTAGAACTGGCCGACCGCTTGCGCTCCACTGGTGTAACGGTCAATGTAGTACACCCAGGCCATGTAGCCACCGGCATCTGGCAACTTTGGACTGCACCGACGTGGTATCAACGGCTCTTCGTCCGCATCATTACCAGCGTGATGCGTAGTCCAGCGGAAGCGGCGCGTGGTGCAATCTACCTCGCCAGTTCGCCCAATGTGGCCCATGTCACTGGCGGCTACTTCCTCAACGAACACCCGCAGCCGCAGTCAATCATGGCCCCGGCTAATGATCTAAAGCTGCGCCATGCGCTTTGGGCAGCGACGGAGCGGATGGTGGGAGGGAGTTAACTGCCTTAGTTTGCCTGCGCTTGGGCCGACATCGGCGTAGCGCAGGCGTTTCTCTTTGGGGCATGCTTAGACATGAATTGCGGCACCATGCACCAAGGCGTGAGCCGCCTCACCAATGGCCTCATAGAGCGTTGGATGGGCGTGGATGGTGTTCAGGAGGCTCTCACCCGTGGCCTCATGGGTGAGGGCAAGACCACCTTCACTGATCATCTCGGTGACGTGAGGGCCAATCATGTGGACACCGAGCAACTCATCGTACTGTTGGTCGGCCACGAGCTTGATGAAGCCGAAGCGGCTCTGACCAAGCACCCGTGCTTTGCCATTGGCGGCAAAGGGGAACTTGCCAACCTTTACGCTATAGCCCTGCTCTTTTGCGCGTGCTTCGGTCAAACCAACACTGGCAATCTCCGGGTTACAGTAGGTACAGGCCGCAATCTTGCCATACTCAATGGGCCTAACCTGGTGGCCTGCCATATGCTCCACAGCGAGCATGCCTTCAGCACTGGCCTTATGGGCCAACCAGGGCGTGGTAGCGGCACAATCGCCCACCGCATAGATTCCATCCGCCGCTTGCATAACGCCATCGGTTAGGATGAAGCCTTTATCAAGCTTCACCCCAGCAGCCTCAAGACCAAGCTCCTTGGTGTTGGGCATAATGCCAATAGCCACCAGCAGCTTGGCAACCTTGAGTTGTTGCGGCTTGCCATCAGCCCCAACAACCTGCACAACGAGGGCGTCGGCCTCCTGTTCAATCCCTTCCACCTTCGCCCCGGCCAGCGTCTTGATGCCTCGGCGCTGGAACGCCTTGTGCAGCTCCGCAGCGACCTCTTCGTCCTCATTGGGCACCAGGCGCGGCAGCGCCTCAACGACACTCACCTCAGCGCCAAAGGCGCGGTACATTGAGGCAAACTCGATCCCAATCGCCCCCGCCCCAATACAGAGCAGACTCTGCGGCACGCTGTCTAGCTTGAGCGCATCGGTGGAGGAGAGGATGCGTTGGTGATCAAAGGGGATACCGGGGAAGGGACGCGGTTGTGCGCCGGTAGCGATCATGATCTGCTTGGCACTCAACGTGCGCTCACCGCCTGCCGTGAGTTGCACATGCACCTGACCGCGCCCAGCCAAACGGCCCCAACCAGCGATCACGTCCACCTTGTTCTTCTTCATCAAAAAACTGACGCCATCGCTACTCGCCTTGACCACCGCATCCTTATGCTTCATTGCCCCGGCGAGATCAAAGCTCACGCCCTCAACCTTCACCCCGAAGCGTTTCGCCTCTTTCAGTTCATCGAGCAGATCGGCGCTATGCAGCAGCGCCTTGGTGGGAATACAGCCCACATTGAGGCAGACGCCCCCCAGCGGCCCGGCCTCCACGATGGCAGTACGCATGCCCAACTGACCCGCGCGCACAGCCGCCACATAGCCACCCGGCCCCGAACCAACGATCACCAGATCGTAGACCTGATCACTCACGAAAGCTTACCTCTCTAAGGGAAGGAGATGGAAGATAGGAAGTAGGCGCTAGGCCAGAAAGTAGGCACTCTCCTCCACATAAAAACCTCTGTGCCCTCTGTGCCTCTGTGGTGCAAAACCTCTGTGCCCTCTGTACCTCTTCTCTACCTCACTCCCTCCAAGCTACAAATCGACCTGACGCGGCATAATCGGCAACTCATCTACGCGCAAACTCGGCGGTAGGGTACAGACCCAAAGCATCGCCTGGGCCACATCGTCGGTAGTGAGCAGACGGCGGCGCGTCATCTCATCGGGGTTGAGCGGTGCCAAATCGGCATTGATCATCCCCGAAACAATATTGGTCACATAGATATTATGCGGACGCAATTCTTGTGCCAGGGCCTGGGTAAGGCCCGCCACGCCAAACTTGGCGGCACTGAAGGGCGAAATATTGGCCACCCCAACCCGCCCAACCCGCGAACCCAGGTTGACAATAATGCCGCTGCGCTGACGCTTCATATAAGGCACCACAGCACGAATCGTGTAGAAGACACCACCGAGATTGGTATCAATGATCGAACGCCAATCAGCATCATTGAACTGCTCAATCGGCGAAATCTTCATCATACCGCCGGCACAGTTGATCAGCATATCAATCCGACCAAGCAACGACATCGTACTCTCAACCAGACGCTGCACTTGGGCCGGATCAGTCACATCAGTAGGAATACTAAAGCCCTGGTGACCCTCGCCTGCGATCTCCGCGATCAGGTGTTCGAGGCGGTCGCGACGGCGGGCGGCAACGATCACAGTTGCCCCCTCACGCGCAAAGATGCGAGCGGTGGCATAACCTACCCCACTGGAGGCACCGGTGATAATAGCAACTCGTCCTTTGAGTTTCATGACGCCCTCGTAGCTCTCTGTGCGTATGGGGAGAGCCTGACCCTGTCTGGCTAGTCCTGTTTGAATTATAGCGCAGCTTTGGGCATGTTGTGTGATGGAGGCATGGTTTCAGAACACTTTACCGTTTGCGAGGACGCGAAGCCCTCGCCTTTTCGCTTCGTGCATCCTTGCAAGATAGTGATCAAGGTAATTGGTTTTAGCGCAGTAGGAACACTGTTTCTGCGGATAGCTTCGATTCTAGAACGCGCACAATTGTATCTAATTCAAGCCGAGCATCCGCCTGAAGACCTAAGCTTTCAGCGATTCCCTGAGCATCTGTACTATAGCGTGCTCCAAGGTCTAATCGCAATGAATGTCCCTGATTCATAGCAAGACTGTAAACATGAATCTGCATTGAGTCCCCGATTTTCGCGGTTTTTACATGGCTAAAACGAAATTCCCGAGACATATAATCATAAAAGTGATCTTGTATAACCATTACCAGATGTTTATTGATGTGTTCAAATGTTTGAACTTTATGGTGTAATTGCATTAAAATCGTTTTAGCCGTCATTTTCCAGTTCATACCAAACCCCTTTTTACTACTCTTGGGGCGTTCGTACAATTGTTTATGTTCAGTCTCAATCTCAGAGTATTCATTATCTGCCATGTCTGTAATAGGTAATCCCTGCTCCTGTAACAACTTTTGGCGGTGAGGCCATACTGTTCCGGTAGAATCCAATGTTTGCAATTCAACACCTACAAAATCACGAATTTTACCATAACGTGTTGCAACGAGAAAATAGTCTACATTTCCACCGGGAATGCCTACTTCATGTACAATGTGTAATTCATTGCCTGGTTCATTGTGTGTGAGTAGATGTAGGCAATCAATAAAAATCTGATTCCTTTCAAGTAATCTATGTGGACAGATGATAATCTTCTTCTTCTCTTTACCATATAGTACAGTGCAAGTACCTATAGTAATATCTGGGTTGCTCTTTCTCACCTTGATACATTTACGCTGAAGGTAAGGGCAATGTTCATTATTTACAATATTTACCCAATCCTTCTCTATTATTGCTGTAGAAACACCATACAACTCAACAATAGATGTCATAATAATCTCCTGCAACGTTGTTCAGCGTAAGCAATATAACGAGAACAAATATCTATCCCTATCGATTTACGATCAAAATTACGCGCAACAAGCATCGTTGTACCTGTGCCGCAGAATGGATCCAATACGATTCCTTCAGGAGGACAAGTGGCAAGAATAGGGATTTTACACAAATCTTCAGGATATGCAGCAAAATGCTCTTGTCTTTTTTGTGTGTCTTCAGGTAATATATCCCACACATCGCTTGGTTTACTACCATGCGGATGGTAAGTTAAGAAGTAGAATCCTTTGTCAAGTAATTCCTTTGCTCTTCCCGAAACTTTTTCGGAGTTGGAGTGCGTTGTGCGTTGCTGACCACGAATAATCATACGAAAGTCTGCGATTTTTCCTTCAGCTACACGTCCAAGCATCAGATCAAGTGCGTGAAATGCTGCAACCTTCTCTTGTTCAGTAAGGCTTGTTGAGAGTTCAATTTGTCGTTTATAGCGTACCCCTTTTACTCCAGTAGCCGAAACTATAGTACCATTCACTACTTTTGCTTGACGAGGCTTAGAACGAATCGCGTCTGCATCATAGTAGTAGCCATGTGATTGCTTTACAAAATGAAATAGATGCTCATGAACATTTCTAAGTCGATCCTTAGTGTTATCTGGCCCGCCTTTGATTTTATTCCATATTACATTATTTCGTAACACCCATCTTTTTTGATCGATTAATATGAGAGCTATCCTCCATGGTATGCCTAACAACACTTTGTTGTAATATGTGTCACCGATATTCAACCAAAATGATCCTGAAGGTTTTAGAACACGCTGAATTTGATCTGTTACCGCGATAAGTTTGTCAATATATTCTGAATAGCTTGCTTCTAATCCTATTCCTGCTTGATCATATTGACGTTGTCCCCAATAGGGTGGGCTAGTCATACAACAGTCTATTGTTTCGCTTGGGATTTCTCGTAAAGCATGAAGTGTATCTCCCAATATAAATAAAGGAGATAGTTCATTGCTTGTTATATATTGACGTATCGTTTGTTTCAATACTTGTGTTTCCATTATTCAAATGCTTTCCTTTATGATTGTACCAACCACTCCATCCCACTCCAGCCTACGCGGTGCCGCCGTAGTCCAGGTTTTCGGTGACGCGCAAGAAGACATCTTCGAGATCGTTGACCTGGCCGGCAAAGTGGGTGACGGCGATGCCGTTGCTGATCAGCCGCGCTAAAAGGGCGCTGATGGCGTGATCGTCGCCGTCGAAGTCAATCTGTAGGTGTGGGGGCTGGGCCTCGGGTAGTGAGCGTACCCCTAAGACATGGGGTTGGTCGCTGACTAAGGCGGTTGCCGCACTCAAGGCATCGTCGTAGCTTTGGTCTGCGGTGGGAATGAGCTGCAACTCGTAGCAGCGATGCGGTTGCAGCGAGCGCAGAATCGTCGCGACATCGTTTGAGGCGATCAGGTTGCCCCGTTCGATGATACCGATGTGGGTGGACATCTCGGCTAGTTCGGTCAAGATGTGGGAGCTGATCATGATTGTTTTGCCCATGCTGCGTAGCTCTTTGAGTAGTTCGCGGAGCTCGACGCGGGCGCGTGGATCGAGGCCGCTTGCTGGTTCGTCAAGGATTAAGAGGGCTGGATCATGTAGCATGGTACGCGCTAGGCTCAGGCGCTGCTTCATACCGCGTGAAAGGCCCATTACGTCGGCCTGTTTTTTGTGGCTGAGATCAACGAGTGCCAAGAGGTCGTCAATTAAGCGCTCCCGGCGCTCGACCGGCACCTCGTAGGCGGCGGCAAAGAACTCAAGGTATTCGAGTGCGGTCATGTTGTCGTACACACCAAAAAAATCGGGCATAAAACCGACTGCACGCCGCACCGCTTTGCGCTCTTTTAGTACCGAATAGCCCGCCACAAACGCCTCGCCCGCAATCGGCTTGAGCAGCGTGGTCAGAATCCGCATTGTGGTGGTCTTGCCCGCCCCATTCGGCCCAATGAAGCCGTAGACCGCGCCTTGTGGAATGGTGAGATCGAGTTGGTTCAAGGCGACCATGCCGCCATAGCTGTGGGTCAGACCTTTGGTTTCAACGAGTATGGTCATGGTATGTTTAGGGATGGTAGTATTACCCACCTAATTGTAAAAGCAAATCAGCATAGCGCAGTTCACGCGGATCGTTGGTGGCAATGACGCTGATGCCGTGTTCGCGTTGGGCTGCGATGATGCTGGCGACAACGGCACTGCCACGTTCGTCAAGGGTGACGGTGGGTTCGTCGAGGAGCAGCACGGGGGGCTGGTGGAGCAGTGCGTAGGCGTAGCGTAGCCGTTGGGTCATGCCGGAGGAGTAGGCCGCGAGCCGATCATGGCCGCGGCCTGGTAGTCCGACCCGTTCCAGTAGTGCCAACAACTCCGCATCACTGCGCGTGATGCCCCGTACGGCGGCAAAGAAGCGCAGATTCTCTAGGGCACTCAACTCGCGGTAGAGCATCAGGTCGGGTGCGACCCAGCCAATGAGGCTGAGCGCCTCACGGGGGCCGTAGGTCTGTCCCCCATAGCCATAGGCGATGCCGCCCCGTTCGGGGCGCTGCAAGCCAGCCAAGAGGCGCAGGAAGGTACTCTTGCCGCTGCCATTGGCTCCACTGACAACCAAAGTTTCGCCGTGCTTCAGTTCGACGGAAACATCAGTAAAGACCACCCGCGCTCCATAGGAGGCGGCGACCGCTTCAACGTGCAGTTGGAGTGCCATAGGGCATCATAACCAGTTGTGAGTGACGAGTGACAAGCAGGAGCTTCCTTAGAAGCTGTCTGAAAAGTCCATGGGCTGGCGTTGGAGTGCCGGCTTTAGCCGGCTAACGCCAGCACTCCAACACGTACCCACTAGCTTTTCAGATAGCTTCTTACACCAGATGGCTATAATCGGCGTGATCGGCGGGCTCAGGGCCCATTTGGCTGGTGAGGGCGTCCTCGACGACGACGGCGGCGATGGGGAGGAGTGGCACCATGGTGAGGTTGTAGATTTCGGCGCGCTGGCCTTCGAGCCGCAGCACCTTCTGCCCGAAGAAGATGATCAGGGGCAGCAGTGAAGGCACAACCCCCATCGTGAGGGCGCGGGGTAGCCAGCGTTCGCGCGGCAACTTGCCAATGGCAGCCTGGGCAACGGTGGTTACCCCAATCGTATTAAAGAGCAAGCGCACATGCTCGCCCGTACTCTCATCACGGAGGCTCAACACGGGAATCTTGGGCCAGAACTGTTTGCTGTTGCCATGGAGAATCACCATGACCACCACGTTGGTCAGCACGTAGCCAACCTTGCCGAGAAGCTTACGCATCCTTGGGACTCCTAAAGTAACTATGCCGTGTCATATGAGTGATGAGTGATGAGTGATAAGTGATAAGCAGGTTATACCAATTACCGTTGAATATACCGCATAGCAGATTACGTCAGACCGCATTGCAATGAGGTATACTCTGCTTGTCACTCGCCACTCATCACTCGTAACTGGTATTACAGCACCCATCAACACTCATTGACATGAGACGGCGGGCGAACTAGTGTTGTTGCGGTCTGGTTACAGTACCGCGTTACACTATGAGGAGACTATACGCGCTGGGGCGCGTGTATCCGGTAAAGACCTACCCAAACTACATTAAGGTCTAATAACCGCCTATGAATCCTCTAACCATTGGGCTGATTATCTTCGGGCTAGTATTGTTCGTGATAGCTGGCGTTGCGGTGGCGGTCGCTTGGCGGCGTGAGGGCAAGGTGCTGGCGATGCGCGATGCGCCTACCCTGAGTACCGCTGAGTTGCTGGATCGCCACCGGACAGGGATGACTGGTTTTAGCCAGTTGGGCGAAGCGGTTGAGGTGGTGGGCACGATCGAGTGTGAGCATCCGCTTGCCGCGCCCTTCAGCGAAACCATCTGTGTTGCTTATCGTTACCGGGTCAACGAGTCAACCGATCAGCGGCTCCCGACACCGGATGGTGGCTCTCAGCGTGATTTCGCCTTTAGTGGCCTCGACGATTATGAGCGCCATGTGCCGCGCTTCTATGTGCGTGATGCCAGTGGGCGGATTGCGATTGATCCCAAGGGTGCCACGTTTGACCTGATCGAGAAGGTTGCTCGCTACGAAGCCTACACTGGTTTGGCTGGGAGTGAACGGCAAATCTGGCGCGAAGAGTATGTGTTGCCCCTTGGCAACCGGGTTTATGTTTTAGGTTACCTCCTCAGCGACCAAGATGAGGCGATCATTGGGCGGCATCCTCTCGAAAAGGATCGCCACTTTTTGATCAGCCACCGCGACGAAGATAGCTTGAGCAGCAAGGTGCGAACCCAAGCCTACATGCTCTATGGCGGAGCGCTGCTGGCCCTTGGGGGGGCCATAGCAGCCTGGATTGCAGCCGCGCTGCTGTGGTGATGTTTTTTGGTACCTACGGAAAACGCCGGAAACGGCGAAAATTGGGTTTGCGCTTCTCCAAGTAGGCTTGTTTGCCCTCTTTCGCCTCTTCGCTCAGGTAGTAGAGCAGGGTGGCATCGCCGGCCAGTTGCTGGAGCCCAGCGTGGCCATCGGCGGCAGCGTTGATCGCTGCTTTGAGGAAGCGAATGGCCATAGGGCTATGGGTCAGAATCTCGCGTGCCCACTGGACTCCTTCATCCTCAAGGCGTTCAAGCGGTACCACCGTATTGACCAGGCCCATTGCCAGGGCCTGCTGGGCATCATACTGGCGGCAGAGGTACCAGATTTCGCGTGCCTTCTTGTCGCCAACCATGCGCGCCAACAGATTTGAACCATAGCCACCATCAAAACTGCCGACCCGTGGCCCCGTCTGGCCAAAGCGCGCATTCTCGGCAGCAATGGTCAAATCGCACACAATATGCAGGACGTGGCCGCCGCCAATCGCATAGCCAGCCACGAGCGCAATGACCGGCTTGGGAATGATGCGAATCAGGCGTTGCAGATCGAGGACATTGAGGCGCGGTACGGTATCCTTGCCCACATAGCCCCCATCGCCCCGCACCGTCTGGTCGCCCCCAGAGCAGAAGGCCAACTCGCCCGCGCCGGTAAAGAGAATCACACCAACCCGCTCATCATCGCGGGCACGCTCAAAGGCATCGAGCAACTCATGCACCGTTTCGGGGCGAAAGGCATTGCGCCGCTCCGGGCGATTGATCGTAATCTTGGCCATCCCCTCGCCCGCTGCGTCATGTTCATAGAGAATGTCGCTATACTCACCGGCCTGTGTCCATTCAATTGGCATCTTTTTGTCTCCTTGAGTGTGTGGTGGCGGCTTCGCCTCCCCCGAAGAACCTTTTTTCGTTCGTGGTGGCGGCGAAGCCGCCACCACGAACGAAAAAAAAGCAGTAGCACACATGGCCCTCACCCCTATTTCCTACTTCCTAACTTCCTATTTTCTCGCTTCTCTATCCTCACAAAAACCTTCGCACCGCTTGTGCAAAAGCTTCCGGTTGCTCTAGGTGAACCGTATGGCCTGCGTGGGCTATGATACCATGGCTGGCGTTGGGTAATTGGCGGGCCATGGCTTGGTTGAGGGCGACAAATTTGTGATCAAGGGCGCCGCTGATCAGTAGGGTGGGGTGGAGCATGGTGGATAACTGTTCCCAGAGGCTGGACTGCTGCCCCGTGCCCATGCCACGGAGGCTATTGGCGTAGCCGTGGGGACTGCCGCGTAGCCGTCGGGCGCTGAGTTGGGCCCGCTGCGTGGTGGGCAGGCTGGCTTGGCTGGCAAAGAGTGGCAGGGCCGCCCAGTAGTCTACAAACCAAGCCAACCCGTTGCGCTCAATCGCTTCAGCCAGGGCGTGATCGCTGGCGCTACGGGCTGCCCGCTCTTCCGTTGTCGCTAAACCTGGCGAGGCGCTCTCGAGGATCATGCGCTGCACCCGCTTGGGCGCGGCAGCAGCCAATTGGAGCGCCACCCGCCCGCCCATCGAGTAGCCCAACACATCCACTTGGGCCAAACCCAAGTGATCGAGTAGCGCCAAGAGATCACTGACACAGCGTTCCATCGTGTAGCAGCTTGCATCTGTGGGGGCAGGCGAACGGCCATGGCCGATCAGATCGGGCGCAATGAGCGTGCGTACATCAGCCCAATAGGGCCGCAGGGGCAACCATTCCTCGGCACTCCCCGTGAAGCCGTGGAGCAGCAGTAGCGGCGGGCCATTGCCATAGATGTCGTACACAAGCATGATGAATGATTGAAATCCTTGGTGGGGGTTTGGGGGCGGCGAAGCCTACCTCAAAAAAACTCTTTTTGTTCGGGTTTGGCGGCTTCGCCGCCAAACCCGAACAAAAATCAGGCAGCTTCTAACGACTCACCAACGGTAAATAGATACGACTAACCTTGGGTATAACCCGCAGGTTAACCTGAAGATCATAATTGCCGCCGTTGCTGCTGATGTGCAGTGTTGCGCTATATACGCCCACCGGCAGCCGCCGGGGGTCAACGAGAACGGTTAGGTTGCTCTGGTGGGCGTGGCCAGTGATAGGAATGGGATGCAGCCATGGGGCACTGCTCTGGGCTTGCCATACGAGGTTGCCTGAACCCTCATTGGCTAGGACGAGCCTGGCACGGCGTGGCACATCGTTGGGATCAGCCAAGAAGTCGAGTGGCGGCGCGGTGACCTGTAGCACAGGGATGAGGTTCTGGCGCAGGTAGATCGGGCTTTCGCTGACCGTCAGGCGCACCGATCCAGATTCAACTGGTACAGCAACAATCGCTCCGTCGCGCAAGACCAGATCGGGTGTTGTGCTCGGTTTCAATGGCAAACGCACGCTCTCTTCGCCAACATTGTTCCAGAGGAGTTCGATAATCCGGTTTTCGTTCGTGTGAAAGCGCAGATGAAAGCGGGCGGCAGTATTGAGATCGTCGGGACGGTGTTGGAAGGTGTGCAGTTCGCCAAAACCCAAGAAGCGTGCCCCGGCAAGCTCTCGGGTCAAGGTTTTGTAGGCAAACGCGGCCCGTTTCGGCGCGTACCCCTCAGCAGCGTTGTGGAAGATGGCGGCCTCTTCCCAGAAATTCTGGGCCGCACCATCAAATTTGTCTTCCAACTGGAACCAATTGATATGCTCAATGCCAAAGGCTAACGCAAGGGCATAGGTACGCACAAGGTAATTGGCCTGCTGATCTTCCGTCTTGCCAATAAAGCCCGCGAGGCGGGCTGCCGCCAGGGTCGGGTGGCTCGTGTAGTTCAGTGCGGCATGTGGCCCTAGGTGCAGCCGCCAGTCATGGCGGGTGGCACGCTGGTTGAGCAGTGCCGGCCCAACATAGCAATCGGGCTGATCGGCGGTACAGGTAGACCAACCGACCTCACTGATCCAGATGGGGCGCGGCGCACCGCCGCGCATCGCAGTCTGGGCATCGAGCCACGCCCGCGCCAAGCTTAAGCGCCCCCAGAGGCTGATTGCACCATAGATACCGGGGGCATCAGGGGCGACGGTTGGCATATAGGGGTGAATAGCCAAGACATCGAAACTATTCCAAGCCGTTGGGCGCGCATTGAGGGCGTCGGCCAGAAAGCTCAAGCCATCGCGGTGCCCGATGCCATCGTTCCAACTGCCATCGAAGACATAGAGCCCTCCCGTCGCCACAATGGCGCTCGGATCGGCACGTTTGATCGCCGCATAGCCCACCTCAAGCAACTCGGCATACTCAGCCGGTGTGCCGGGCCATGTCTCCCAGGCATTGGGTTCATTGCCGATCTGCCAGGCTGCCACCCGAGGCGAACCAGGCGCATCATCTTCGCCGTCGCCATTGTAGCGCTTGACGACTTTATAGACATAATCGGCAAAATCTTGCGGATCGGCAGGTGGGCACCAGTAGTCATGGACATGCACCCCGGCGCTGGCATAGCGGGCCATGCGTTCGGGACAATCCTCGACCCGGGCCCACGCGGGTGTGGTGAGCAGCATACCAATAATCTGGTACCCAGCTTCGTGGGCTTCGCGCAGCCGCCGATCGAAGGGATTCCAGTCCCAACGCCCTTTGCCGCTACGTTCAATATTGCCCCAACTCAACTCCTCCCGCGCCCACTCCACCCCGATGTTACGTCCGTGGGCGATGAGCCTGGCTACTCCTTCGTCTCCATCGTTCCTCATGCGCTCAAGGCCGGTGAAGTAGGTGTTCATGCCAAAGGGCGTCATCTGAGACGTAGTTAGTGTTGTGGGTTGCGGCGACGGCTCTAGCTCTTGGCTCTGCACGGGGGTAAGCAGGGTGAAGAGCAGGACGCCGATCAGCAGCAGGAGGCGCAAGGGTTGTTTGATGTTACGTGCTGATGGATGGTTACGCATGAACGTATCGTAGCATAGATGGGGCAACTCGCGGGTGAAGGTCTAGCAATCATGCCATTTACGATTGTAGATTGCAGATTGCAGATTACTGAAAAGCTTCTTTTTTGTTGCGGTTTGGCGGCTTCGTCGCCAAACCGCAACAAAAAAGAAGCTGTCAACCTCTAAGCCCCAGGCCACGGGCCTGGGGGTTGATCGGGTAGCTCGATGCTGGCTGCTTCAGTCTTGAAGATGCGCATCCCCCGCGCTTGGTAGTTGGCGAGCGCAGCGGGCCCGTCGAGGCTGCATGTATGCACCCAGATGCGTTCAGCGCCCATGGCCCAAGCGCGCTCAAGGGCTGCGGTGAGCAACGCGCCGCCAAGCCGCCGCCCGATGAAGGCGGGCAACAACCCAAAGTAGGCAATCTCTACCATTGCCCTGGCTTGCCACTCCAATTCAACATAGCCTGCCGGGGTGCCCGCCACATAACCCACCCAGGTCTCCAATTCGGGGCGTTCGAGGTAGGCTTGCCAACGGGCATAGTTCCAACCTAAGCGATCCAGCCAATACCAGTTGCCTCCCACCGCTGTGTAGAGGAAGCGGTTCAATTCGGGGCAGGGCAACTCGGCGCGAACGACGCGAAAACCCGCTGGTGCAGCTACTGGACGCAGTGCCGTCGGGTCGCACATTTCGAGGTAGTAGGTGGTATTTTGGGTAAGCATTTTCATTCACTCATAGGCCAAGACTTCGCGTACCGTTAGGCTTACAGCGGTACGTGCAGATAGGAGACTGGCAATGATGGCAATCACCAGGACAGCAATGAGCCAGACGAGTACCGCAGGGATGGTGTAGCTCCAGATCAGGGGTGAGTTGAGCAGATTGAGGCCGAAGACATGGCCCATAGCGTAGCTCAAAGGGATGGAGATGAGTGTGCCAATCAGCCACGCCAGCAAGGCAATGGTCAGGCTTTCACTCACGATGATCTGAGCCAGCGCATGATCACTCGCGCCAATGGCACGCATAATGCCAATTTCGCGGGTGCGTTCGATCACGTTGATGCTCATGGTTCCGGCCAAGCCTAGCCCTCCCACAACACTGATGATCGTGGCCATAATCGAGAGGATGACACCGATCAGGTCGAAGCGTTCAGCAAGGAGCATGCGGTCATCGGAGCGGCTATGGATGCTGTGCAGTTGGTAGCCTGCTTGGCTCAGGTGTTGCTCTAGCTTGATAACCGCTGCGGCATGGCTCGCCGCATCGCTTTGGGTTGTAGCAACCCGTAGGGTATCGCTGCGCCCAAAGCCGCCATAGGTGCGCGTATAGGCATCCAATGGCATATAGACCAGCACTGGGTTGATGGGCGGCATCAATTCTTCAATCAGGCCAATCACGCGCCACTGCTCTTCACGGCTCCCTAGTTTGAGCGTGATCATGGTGCCAACATTGATAGCGGGTTCTTTCTGCAGAATGTTGGTACTGAGTACAACAGCGCGTTCGTCGCCTGGCACAAACCAACGGCCTGCCACCATGCGTGGGGCCAGCATGGCGCTGGTGACTGGCAGAGCCCGAACGCTCATCACTTCGCCAGTTGTGCCATCGCTACGCACAGGGAAGGCGTGGTTCCGTAGCAGTGGTTCGACACTACTGACCCCCGGAGTGCCCAAAACCACCGGCATCACTTGGTCACTACGGTAGCTACGGTTGAGCTGAATCTCCACATCGTAGCGTTGCGATGCCACACTTGCATCAAGGGTGGTATAGAGCGACTCGCGCAGGCTCATGGCGGCGAGGAAGACGGCACCACCGAGCGAGAGCGCCACCAAGGTTCGCACGAGCCGTCCTTTGCGCCGGAAGGTGTTGCGGAGCGCCAAGCGTGCCGGGCGGCTCAAGAGGCTACTGCGGCTGAGTAGCCGATCCAGCCAACCCTGCACCACTGGTGTTGCTGTTGCACCCGCAAGCGCCTGGTGGGTCGGGCGGCGTAGCACACTCAGGATGGGGAAGAGCGCTGCGAGCATAGGCACAAGCATAGCGACCAGCGCTTCAATCAGGATAACTTCGGGCACAATGAGAAAGGGGGGCAGATCAAGGTTCATCTGATCCGCTATGAACCAGGCGAACAGATTGGCCCCGAGCATGCTCAGAGGTGCGGCCAGCAGTAGGGCCAATAGACCAAAGGCGGCTGCGAGGGCCAGGTAGAGCAGCGCGAGTTGATCATTTCGCGCCCCAATGGCCTTCATCACCCCAATCTGGCGTGTCTGCTGGATCAGGATCGCGCTCATCGTGTTGATGATCAGGAAGGTACTGATCAGCAGCGCCAGGGTACCAATAGTCGTCATAATCGCAAACATGGTAGGCAGGATGATTTCAGCAGGATGCTGGAGTGGCGGGGGCACTTCGCTACTGAGGATCGGACGCCCTCCACGTTGAACCAGCCGTTCGACCCGATCACTCACCATGCGAATCTGGGCTTCATCGTAGCGCAGTGGTTCATCCACCACAATGGCCAACTGATTGTAACCCTGCGGCCCGCCGAGCCAGGTGAGCGTATCGAAGGTGATATAGCCAAAGACCTGTCCAGCAATCGGTGCGGGCGGCAGGCTCAAATCGTGGCTGAGGCCCACAACCGGCAATGGGCGCACCGTCTCGCCCGCCAAGGTGACCATTGCCGTAGCGCCAAGGGGCGCATCAAGCCGTGCGAAAGAGGAGCGTTCGATCAACATACTGCGCTTGGGTGGCGGCCAGGTACCCTGCCATGGACGCACAATGTTGATGCTGGTTATGCCATCATCAGGCAAGACATGGAGCAGAGCATCTTGCCAATCATCAGAGCCGAGCTTGATGCGCGCCGCAACCACCCGCTTACCCTCGGCGGCACTCACCCCCGGCAGTTGGCGCACGGCTGCCACCAGTTCATCATCAAAAGGCAGCGTGGTGATCGATGCACTCGCCGGATTGGTAGCACGAAAGCTTTGCTGCAATTCCGCTTCAATCTTCACGCGCCCCGCCATGATCGTGCCAAAGGCAAAGACCCCAATTGCAATCGAAAGCACCACCAGCAACGTGCGGCTGCGGTGATGGAACAAATCGCGGCGGATTTTGTTCCAGCGAGGGGACATACAATGACCCTATACGCTCCGTCCAAACTGGCGTTCAAGTTGGGCAGGCGTGAGCAGGATCATGGTTGGGCGCCCGTGGGGACATGTGCGTGGGCTCCTACAGGCTTCGAGTTGCTGCAGCAGGTGGCGCATCTCGGTGTGGGTGAGACTCTGGCCGGCGCGCACCGAGGTGTGGCACGAGAGGGTGATCAGCATCGTTTCGCGCCAATCGAGCGGATGTGAACCACCGCGCCCAGCGAGATGATCGGCCAGTTCGTGCAAGGCTTGGTTGAGTTGCTCGGCGGGCAGCGTGGCGGGAATGGCACGCACAAGCACCCCTTCGCCCCACTCGTCCAGCGTAAAGCCCCAGGCCGCAAGTTGGCTCTGGTTGCCCAGCAGCAGCGCACTCGCCGCCGGGGCTAAGGCGACCTTCTGTGGCAGCAGGAGTCCTTGGGCCTCTACTGCGCCTGCGGCGTGTTGGTTCATCAGCCGCTCGTAGGTAATCCGCTCATGCGCGGCGTGCTGATCAATCAGATACATGCCCTCAGGCGCCTCAGCCACAATGTAGGTCAGGCCAACCTGGCCAATGATGCGTAGCGGAGGTAGGGCTTGGGCGTCGGCGTGTGTCGCTTGGGCTGCAACCGGCGTAGCTTGCGCTGCGGGCAAAGGCGCAGCGGCTTCCGCGTGGTGCGGTTCTGCCTCAGCGTACCGCTCTGCCTCCGCAGTGCCACCGACATCCCAGCGGCTATGTTCACGATCCCAAGCGGTTGCACCAACCCCCCAGGCCGAGGCGGGGGCTGTGGGCGCGGGCGCAGGGCTACTCGCCGCAGTTTGGCCAAGTTGACGTAACTCGAAGCGACGTTGCAGACTACCATCGTCCTCCTGCCACGTCGGCACCCCTGCTCCGGCCACCAGCGCATCACGCACACTCCGCCCAATCAGGCTATGCACCTTGGAAGCAAAGCGGAACTTGACTTCACTCTTGGTAGGGTGAACATTCACATCAACCGCAAGGGGATGCACATGAATATTGAGCACAACAATGGGATGGCGGCCCTTCATGAGCAGCGTATGGTAGGCATCTTCGATCACACTGACCAGCGCCCCCCGTGGCTGCAAAGCGCGGCGGTTGACAAAGAGATGGATGTAGCTCCGCGAGCCACGGGTCAAGCCGGGGGGCGAGAGCAGGCCATGCAGCCGCACATGCGCTTCCCCTTCGCCCGCCTCAGCCTCAAGCGGCAGCAACTCACGGGCCACATCGGGGCCATAGAGTTCAATCAGTACCGAGCGCACATGACCATCGCCACTGGTCTGGAGGGCACGGCGATCCTCAAGCATCAGACTAAAGCGCACCTCCGGGTAGGCGATAGCATACTGTTGAATAACGCTACTAATCGCCCCCTGCTCGGTCGCCTCAGAGCGCAGATACTCACGGCGCACAGGCGTATTGTAGAAGAGGTTCCGCACACTAATGCTCGTGCCCACCGAGCAACCCCGAGGCATACGCGCCTGCACCTCACCACCAGCAATCCGCAACTCGGTACCCGTCTCACTCTCAGCAGTACGGGTAACACAGATCACCTGCGCGACCGAAGCAATCGAAGGGAGCGCCTCGCCGCGAAAGCCCAGCGTATGGATATTAAAGAGATCATCGGCCACCGTAAGCTTACTGGTCGCGTGGCGTTCAAAGGCCAACTCAAGCTCATGGGCCGCAATCCCACAGCCATCATCCTGCACCGTCAGTTCACGCAAGCCACCGCCACGCACCCCGACACGAATGCGCCGAGCGCCAGCATCAAGCGCATTCTCAACCAACTCCTTGATCACCGAGGCGGGGCGTTCAACCACTTCACCCGCAGCGATCTGGGCGGCAACCGTTGCATCAAGTAAGCGAATAGGCATGGAGGATAGCCGAAAGTCGAAAGTCTGATAGTCGAAAGGTGTGGGAGTGTCGGGCTCAAGGTTACAAAGCGATATGCTTAACAGAAAATGGAATCAAGAGGATAGAAAGGTCTCCGGTATGACACCAAAGCGACGTGCCAACGCATGCCGTTGTGGTGGTGTCAGCGTCCGCCTACCAGCAAGAACTTCATGAACGAGCACAGGTTCGCCAAGCTCAGTTAAGTCGGCTGGTGTCAGATCGTGTTCAGTCATCAGAAACGCAAGAAGTGCCGCATTTGTGGGTAATGCTGGTGTCTCGCGCTGCTGCTCATACGCTTCAACAAGGATACCAAGCGTATCAAGTAACTCACTAAGCGGATGTTCCTCATCCATTCCGACTGTATCAAGCAGACCATTGAGCGCTGCTATGGCACGGTCGTATTGCTGATCGGTATGGATGGCCGTAAGTGGGAGCAGAGTTTGGAGCTTACACCACGCTTGCGTAAGTTCTTCATGAGTTGCAACGGTCATGTCTTCCACCCTCCCCGACTGTACTCGTCATGCGTGAGTACATGACGAATGTACAGTTTTTGACGATTGAAGTGAATGACTGCAATCAACCGATACTTGTTGCCGCCAATGTTGAAAACGACCAAGTCGCCCACAAGGTCTGCGTGAGGGAAGACACGGCGTAGATCAACAAGATTAGCAAATTGGTTGGTTCGTATAATACGAAACCAAGCATCAAGAGCATTGCTACTATCAGGATAGCGTTGCGCGAATTGTCGCAAGGCTTTACGGGAAATAACGTGCATACTAGTATGTTTGCCTACGTACAGAGCAGCACGGCGAGCCAAGTGGCTCTTGTGGATGAACTCAAAGTGCAACTAAAGCACGACCTGCCCCTCATGATCGCGGTCACAGCTCTGCCCCGACCCTCATGGTGTAGCTTCGACCGTGGCGAGGGGTGTAATGGTGGGGGCAGAGTTGACGGTGGGACTGGCCGTCAAGAGTACGAAGGCGCCAATGCTGATGAGGAGGAGTAGGACAAGTGAGGCGAGTAGCAATCCCAGGCGGTTGAGCGGTGGTTCGGTTTTGGGCTGAGGGCTGGGGGGGGCGGGCGGTTTGGGGGGCGACGCGGAGGGCGGGATGGTGGCGCTTGGTTCAGCGCTTGCATCGAGTTCGTCCACCTGCGCGATGACCACCGTGATATTGTCAATGCCGCCGCGCTCATTGGCGAGATCAACGAGCCGCTGGGTCGCCTCATCGGGCGTTGCGATACTCGCAATCTCCGCAATCTCAGCATCTTCAATCAGGCCGTGCATGCCGTCGGACGAGAGCAGCACCGTATCACCGGCCTGCAATTCGCGCTCGAAGATGTCCACATTCACATCGGCGCTATGGCCCAAGGCACGGGTAATAATGTTACGAATGTTGGAATGGCGCGCCTGCTCGGCAGTCATGAGGCCCGCAGCCACCTGATCGGAGACAAAGGAGTGGTCGTTTGAAATCTGGCTAATCTGGCCCTCACGCACAATATAGGCGCGGCTATCGCCCACATTGGCCACATAGAGGTGATTATGCTGAAAGAGCGCCGCAACCCCGGTCGTGCCCATGGTGCCACGACCCTGGGTATAGACACGCTGATTGGCTGTGGTGAAGGCATCGCGTAGCGATGAGCCTGGTTCAGCGGCGGCGGGATCGTAGACCTCCATGATGGTCGTTACGGCCAATTGGCTGGCAACCTCGCCAGCAGCATGACCACCCATGCCATCACAAACAACCAGCAGCGTTGCTGGGCCACGCGGACCACCATCGAAGGCGTCTTGATTCACTTCGCGCCGCTGACCTACGTGGGTGCGGGCGCTAAAACGTACTCTCATGGGCTGCTCCTGGGGCGAGCCGTGCTACTCAGCAAAGTAAAGTATACCACTCTTTTTTTGTTGTGGTTTGGTGGCTACGCCCCAACCCACCGCCGCGAGGCGTAACTTGCTGCTATAATAATCTATGTGTTTGCGCGTGCTCTGGATGCCACGCGCACGAAGGCAATCCAAAAACTATGACTACTCCAACAAGCACCGAAGAGCAGCAGTGGCAAGCCGCTACCGCAGCACTCCTCCGGATCATCTTTCCGCACGATGCCCTCGTCTGGATTATTGCCGAGGAGTATGGGAGCGATGGCCCGGTCTGGCGTACTACCCTGGTCTGTCAGGGTGAGTGGCGGCAATGGATGCGCCGACGCTACCGCTACGATATTCCGAGTGGCACGCTGCACTTTGCGGGCGAAGAGCCGATTAGTGGGGCTGAATTGCGGAGTGTGCGCCAGCAAGGACGACGGCTTTAGACCAGTTAGAAGCTGTCTGAAAAGCTCGTAGGCACGCGTTGGAGTGCCGGCTTTAGTCGGCTAAAGCCGGCACTCCAACACCAGAGACAGCATCTTAGGGAAGGAGTACATGCTATGTCCACCCAACCCGTCGAGACCTCCGCCTCAAGCGGGTTCTCACGGCGTCATCTGATTACTTTGGGTGTGTTGAGCCTCTTGGCCTTTGTCATCATCATCCTGAGCCTCAACAGCAGTGCCCAGACTGGCTACCTCACTGGTGGTGGGCCGGTGCTGATCTTGGCGCTACCAGTCTTTCTCACTGGCCTTTTGAGCTTTCTTTCACCCTGTACCCTGCCGATTTTACCCGCCTATTTCGCGGTCACGTTTCAGGCAAAACGCAGTAGTATCTTTTTGATGAGCCTCGCCTTCTTCTTTGGGTTAGCAACGACTCTGACCCTCTTAGGGGGGGCGATTAGCGCGCTGAGTGGGCTGCTCTTTGGGCTACGTCATACCCTGATGCTGGTGGGTGGGATTGTGATCATCATCTTTGGCATCATGGGCATCTTTGGCCTCGGTTTTGCCGGCATGCAGATCAACGACCGCCCGGCCACCACGCTGTTTGGTTCGTACCTCTACGGGGCCACGTTTGCCCTGGGTTGGACGGCCTGCGCCGGGCCGCTCTTTGGGAGCTTTATGACCATGCTGGCCGCTTCGGGTAATGTAGCGGTACTGCAGGGTGCAGTGCTGGCCTTTATCTACGCTTCGGGCCTGGGGCTACCACTGATCTTCATTGCTACCTTCTTCAACCGCTTGGGGCGCGGCTCGCGCTTCTGGCGCATGATCAGCGGCAAAGGCTACCCGGTCACCATCTTTGGACGCGAATTCTACTTCCATAGCGTCAGCGTGATTGGCGGCCTACTCATGATCGGCATTGGCCTACTCTTGGCAACCGGCCAATTGGAACTGATGACGCGCATGGCCAGTAGCAGCAGCTTTGGTGCCTGGTTTGCCGAACTGGAAATGGGCATTAGTCGTCTCTTTGGGCTGCAATGAGCCGCAAACTGATCCGCGCAGCCGGGGCGGTGGTCTACAGCTACGCGCCCAATGGCGACCTAACGCTGCTCGTGATCCGCGACCGCCACTATGCATGGACGCTGCCCAAAGGCCACCTCGAGCCTGATGAGGACGAGGCCACGGCGGCGCTACGAGAGATCGCAGAGGAGACGGGCGTCATCTGTGAAATCGAACGGCTCCTTACCCGCGTGCGCTACCCGGTCTACCGCCGCGACACCTGGCGCGACAAAGAGGTCGCCTACTTCCTCGCCTACGCGGAACACACCCGTCCCATCCCTGCGATTGACGAAGGCATCAGCAAAGCCATTTGGGTAGCCGACAGCCATGTTGTGCGTATGCTCACCTACAACCAGGTACGCGACGTGATGCGTTTAGCCTTAGAGGTATTGTATGAGCTGTGAGGGGCTGCCTAAAAAGTCTCTGGGTTGGCGTTGGAGTGCCGGCTTTAGCCGGCTAAAGCCGGCACTCCAGTGTGCGCCCCCCAGCCTTTCAGACAGCTTTTGAGGTTGGTTGGGTCTACAAGTCTTATGAGTAAAGAACAGTCCGTAGATGAGGGCCAATATAACCAATGGTAATAGTGTGTGCCGCAGGATCAGGGTAAAAATAGAGGCGGCCTGCACCAGGCGTAAAGCGCATATGCCAACTGAAGACCCGTTCAACTTACCTGCATGAGTGTTGCCTGGCGCAACAGATCAATGAATTGAGCCATCCGTTGACGAGCGTGATTGATTGAAGGCGCAGGTTGTAGGGAGAGTTCATTGAGTACCATCTCGAGTGGCATATCATTCACTCCTTGGCTCTAACAGCGCCTCCAGGCTCTTGTCCCACTCATCAAAGAAGCCCTCAGGCCAGCGATTGATGCGTCCGTTGTGGTCAATGGCAGGCGAGATGACAAGATGTTGTGTGCCGTCGTCACACTCCTGACGCTCGAAGAAGTGCATCCGTACCTTTTCGGCATCAAGGCGCGATGCGCGACCGCCGCCATGAACCGCGAGGCGAATGCCGTTAAGGACGTGATCACTATGGGTCTCGATAATCACCTGCACGCCACTCTGAGCCACACGCGACAGCAGTTCGCCCATCATGCCTTGCCCTTTGGGATGCAGATGCGCTTCGGGATTCTCGATCAAGATCAGCGAACCAGGCGCGGCTGAGAGCGCCACAACCAAAATAGGCAGTGTGTAGGTGAGGCCAAAACCCACGTTGGTACTGCGATAGGCGTTACTTTCATATTGGCCAGTGATGAAAGAGTAGCGCAAGCCGATCTGATCTAAGTCGGGATTCGCATTAAGCTGAATTCTCGTACCCGGCGAAATTTCACCGAGCCATGCTTCAGTCTGATCACGGAGACTCAGTGTGCGCGCTCTATCGTGTTGAATGGCGGTGTTGCGAATGTCCTGGCTGCCGAACACCGATAGATAGTGCGCCGCGTATTTGCCCTGCGTTCCAATCTGCCGATGTTGACGCACCTCGAAATCGGAGGTAGTAAAGGCGGGACGCGGCCCAATTCGTTCGGCATGAAGGTAGTGAAATTCGTCGGTAAATAGGCTCGTTTCATAGACGGCGGTGTGCGCTTTCTGATTGATTTGTAGTACATCAGCCTCCTGGTTGTAGGCAAATGTCCACTTGGCTTTTACGATCGCATCGTCATTCTCCACCACCAAGCCAAAGCCAATCTCATCGTCAGAAGTTGCGCCCTCATACAAGACATCACGGGCCAGGCCGAGGCGCAGTAGATCGCCATTGAGCGCAAGGCCGATGTCGGGTAGCAGAGCCTGCTGCCGCGATTGACGCAGCAGTACCAGTGCTTGAATGAGCGATGATTTACCCATGCCGTTCAACCCGGCCAGGAGCGTGAGGTTGCCCAGTTCGATCTCTTGATCACGAAAACACTTGAAATTCTGGAGGCGGAGTGTGCGAATCATGCCAGCACCTCCTCAATGAGTTCACCGAGACGTGTAAAACGATACTTGACCTTTTTTACATCACCGGTGCCTTGCGAGATGGCATTGTCAAAGGTGCGGTCCTCATTCATCAGATCGATAAATTTGGCGATCAGCAGATCGCGGCGCTCGACGAGTTGTGCGAGTTGTTCATCGCTGCGGGTATGGAGGTTGATCGCCCAAGCCTCGAAGAGGGGTTTATTGATCGGCTGACGTTTTGCTTCCGCCTTGTAACGTTTGCGGAAGGCATCACGGCCAAAGATCTTATAGGCCCACACCATGGCACGCTTGAATTCAGCCGTGAGCCGATCCAGTTCAGCTTGGGGAAGCTTGTTGATCTGCTTCATGGCCCCGTTGAGGAAGGTGTCAAAATCTTGGCGCACATAGTTGGTGTAGGAGTTGATGTTAAAAGCGAAGAAACGTAACACCAACTCACGGTCATCCATCCGATCACTCGCTACCCCGCGATCAATGGCCCGCTGGAATTCATCCGCTTGGGCAAGTTCAGCAAGCAGCGCCGTAACCGGCCCTTGATTCAGGGCGTGGCGGATCTCTTGGGGCGAGAGGGGTTTGCCCCCTGTGTTGATGCGTCGAAAGATGGTGAACTTCACCTCGTCGGGGGTACCGCGAGCAATGAGAAAGGCGGTCACTTGGGTCTCGCGAATGCGTCGTTGAAAATTGCGCGGTAGTTCATCGAAGCTCTTGCCATTGAGTTGCGTAAGAAACTCCAGACCGCATAGGCGCAATTCTTGGCTTATTGCAAAGCGACGAAGCGTTGTTAAGCGTTGCAGTCCGTCAACTACGATCCATTGATCATCATCGGTTGTGTCTAGGTAGAATGCTGGTAGGGGGATGCGAGTCAAGATCGATTCGATGAGGCGACTCTGGGCCTCATTGCTCCAAATACCGGCTTTACGCTGAAAATCAGGGGTGAGGTTGATCTCTTCCTCCTGCATGCGTGCGAGCAGAAGATCAATCGTCAAGGCGCGCGTCTCAACCCGAATCAGCGTCGGATCGAAGGGCGCAGCGCTACGATCCTCGCCAACAACATCTTCGCGCTCTACTCCGGTGTTCTCTTCATTGAGTTCTGGTGTCTCATCATCTAAGCGATCATCATTCGCTGTCACACTGCCTCCTTAAAACATCGGCTATTGGCTATCGTAAAAGGGAGGGGTTCGGGGAGGGCTTCGCCCTCCCCGAAAACCCCTCCCACGATCCTGGAGGTTCCAGAAACATTATCTGAAAGACTATACAAAGAGCGACTCACCTTGATCTATTGTAACATGCTGACCTACAGTATGGTATCGTATGTCATGATCAGACAAATCTATAGGCTGGCATTGGAGTGTCGGCTTTAGTTTGACCTAGAAAGCAATAACTATGCACATTGCACTATTACCTGGCGACGGCATTGGGCCGGAGGTGGTGGCGGAGGGCGTTAAGGTGCTGCGGGCTGTGGCGCAGCGCTTTGCGCTCGATCTGCAGCTTGATGAGGGTTTGATCGGTGGGGCTGCGATTGATCAGACGGGCCAGCCCCTGCCCCCTGAGACGGCGGCGCTCTGTGAGGCGGCTGATGCGGTGCTCTTGGGGGCGGTGGGTGGCCCGAAGTGGGACGATCCCTTGGCCCCTGTGCGCCCGGAACAGGGGCTGTTGGCGATCCGTAAGCATTTGGGCCTCTTCGCAAATCTCCGTCCGGTCACGATTCACCCTATGCTGGTTGATGCCTCGCCGCTCCGCCCTGAACGGCTCGAAGGCGTGGATCTGCTGGTGGTGCGCGAGTTGACCGGCGGGATCTATTTTGGCGCGAAGCAGCTTGAGCGGGACGCTGCGGGCGAGTGGGCCAGCGATCTCTGTCACTACCACGAGACTGAGATTGTGCGTGTGGTGCGCGTTGCGGCCAATTTGGCGCGCACACGCCACGGTAAGCTCACCCTTGTGGATAAGGCGAATGTGCTGGAGACGAGCCGCCTCTGGCGGCGGGTCACTACGCGGGTGATGCAGGAGGAGTTTAGCGATCTGAGCTACGATTGGATGTTGGTGGATGCGTGTGCTATGCATCTCCTGCGTAAGCCCAGTGATTTTGATGTGATTGTGACCGAAAATATGTTTGGCGATATTCTTACCGATGAGGCGAGTATGCTGGCTGGCTCAATGGGGATGCTGCCTTCGGCCAGTTTGGGTGCTGGCAACAAGGGGCTCTACGAGCCGATCCACGGTTCGGCCCCCGACATTGCGGGGCAGGGCCGCGCCAATCCACTGGCCACCATTCTGAGCTGTGCGCTCCTGTTGCGCCACTCGCTCAACCAAGAGGCGGCGGCACGCGCAGTTGAAGCGGCGGTCAGTGCGGTGATCGAAGCGGGCTGTGTCACCGGCGATCTTGCCCGACCCGACCAGCGTGCCCAGAGTACGAGTGCCGTCGGTGATGCTGTGGTTGCACAGCTTGTATAGGGCTTGAATCTTTGGGGGCTGGGCCTCAAGCCAGTTTTTTACATCCATATTGGCGGCAAAGCCGCCAATATGGATGTAATACCAATTACCATTGAACATGCCGCATGCCCAATGACAATCTAGCGCATTGAGACGCCATGTCCGGCTTTCAGCTATCGGCTATCGGCTATCGGATTTGGTATCACTGCACCACCACCAACGCAACTCCCAATGATGCCACCAGCATGCCTAGTAGCGCCAAGGGGCCAAGGGCTTCGCCGAAGATGAAGTAGGCTTGTAGGGCCGTGGAGGGGGGCACAAGGTAGAAGAGGCTGGCGACCCGCGCGGTTGAGTTGAGGCGTAGGAGCAGCATGAGGAGGAGAATGGCGCCAATTGAGAGGACAAAGACGAGCCAGAAGAGCGAAAAGAGTAGTTCGCCTGTCCACATGATCGTCCCGCTCTCGGTGAGCAGCGCCAAGGGAATGATGAGCATGCCTGCGGCCACATATTGTAGGGCTGTCCCGCTGATCAACGGCATGCGCCCTCCGAAGCGCTTCTGGTAGATGGTGCCAAAGGTGGTGCTGAATAGGGCCGTCGTAATGCCGATCAGGCTGATAGTGGTGATGCTGGGCATGCCTTCAACTAGCAGCAATTTCTCGCTTACCACGAGGCTAACCCCGAGCAAGCCGAGCCCCAACCCAAGCCACTGCCGTCCCCCCACGCGCTCGCCGAGTAGCGTTTGGGCAATGACTGCTGTGAGAATGGGTTGCAGACTGACAATCAGGGCGCTGATGCCTGCGGGCATGCCGTTATCAATGGCCACAAAGACGCCCCCCAGGTAGCCGCCGTGCAGCAGCAGCCCGGCGATGGCAATGTGGCCCAAAGCAACCCAACTGCGCGGCCAAGGGCTTCGCAGTACTAACGCCAACCCAGCCAAAAGGGTCGAGACAATGGCAAAGCGGATGCCCAAGAAGGTAAAGGGTTCAATATAGGGCAAGCCCAAACGTGCCCCAATAAAGCCAGTACTCCAGAGCAGCACAAAGGCCCAAGGTGTTAACATAACTAACTTGGGGTGGGTGGTGGCAAGCGACGACGAAGCGGGCTGATCCGGCGACATAGGGGCGACTCCTCTGGTGGGGGTGGGGGAGGCCAAGCCTTCCAACCAACTGGCGGGGGTTCGGGGGAGGCTTCGCCTCACCCGAAGAACTGTTTTTCTCCCAATGTGGCGGCTTCGCCGCCACATTGGGAGAAAAACGTTAGTTGGGGCGTAGCCCCAACAACGTTGACGCAGCCCGCATACTAAACGGATTGTTACCTAGCAGCCTAACGCGATTTACCTAAACGTTACACACAATGACCATACTAACCTACACGCAAATGGTACAATGATCCCACAATCCCGCTATTATAAACAGAAAGTTAGTCCGCTATGACGCCCTGTGACCTCTCGGTGATCATTCCCTGTTACAACGAGGCCGAAGGTGTGGCTACGATGCACGAGCGCCTGGCTGAGGTGCTGCCGAGCTTGCGGCAACGCGGCCAGGTTGAGCTTATCCTCGTGGACGATGGGAGTGTTGATGGCACAGGTGATCTGCTGCGCCAGGCCTTTGGGACGTGGCCTGAGGTGGTGGTGGTGCCGCACGAGCGCAACCTTGGCTTGGGGGCTGCACTGCGTACCGGGCTGGCCCATGCCCATGGTGACATTATTGTCACTACCGATAGCGATGGTACCTACCCCTTTTCCCACATTCCTACTCTGCTCGACTATCTTAACCCAGAGGTGGATGTGGTTACCGCTTCGCCCTACCATCCTGGCGGCGGGATTGCCAATGTGCCCGCCTATCGCATCTTTATTAGCAAAGGTGCCTCGCTGCTCTATCGTATGCTGCTCGATTGGCGCGTACATACCTACACTGCGCTCTTTCGCGCCTACCGGCGCGACGTGATCGAAACAATCAAGCCACGGATTAATCACGACGGCTTCTTGATGGTAACCCAGATGCTGGTTGAGGCGCTAATGGCGGGCTATCGTGTGGCCGAATACCCGACTGTCCTCCAAGTGCGGCAGACCGGCACCTCGAAAGCGCGGCTGGTTCGCATTACCAAGACGCACCTGCGCTACATGGCCAGCCTGATTGGGCGCAAACTGCGTGGTGAGCAGCGTTCTGCGAAAGCCAAAAGGAACCATCATGCAACAAGCCAATAGTTCAGAAGTTAACCCTCTGGTGGTCGAAGAATTGAAGACAAGTGGAGACATGCCCCGTGGCCTGACGCTGGCTACGATGATGATCATTGGCTGCTCGCTCGTGTTGAGCGTGATTGGCCAGGCGCTGCTCAAGTATGGCATGGGCCAGATGGGGGCGCTGATCATTAGCCTCGAAACGCTCCCGCAGATCATCTTGCAGATCGCTACGTCGCCCTTCGTGCTTGGTGGCCTCTTTGTCTACGCGGTCGCAACCTTCTTCTGGTTGGTGACGCTCTCGCGGGTTGATCTGAGTGTGGCCTATCCTTCCCTCAGCTTGACCCAAGTCCTTGTGCTTGGTGTGGCTTGGCTCATCCTGCGCGAGGAGATTTCGCCCCTACGGGTTGCGGGCGTCCTTGTGATCTGTCTTGGGATGCTCTTAGTGGCCCGTTCGTAACCCTAACAACCCATAGCGGAGATGATATGAATCAGCTTAATACTTACCTCCAACAGGTCGCGCTCGTGCTGCAACAGGTACCGCAGCAACCGCTCAAGGCAATTGCGGATGCGCTTTGGGCTACCTATGAACGTGATGGCAGCATTATCGTTTGTGGCAACGGCGGGAGCGCGGCGACCGCTTCGCACTTTGCAGGTGATTTGGCCAAATGGACGATCTACCCTGGGGCGCGGCGGCTGCGTGCGTTTGCGCTGACCGACAATATCCCGGTGATGACCGCCGTTGCCAATGATCAGAGCTATAGCGAAATCTTTGTCGAGCAGCTTATGACCCACTATCGCCCCGGTGATCTGCTCTTTGCGATCTCGGGTAGCGGCAATTCGCCCAATGTACTCAGTGCGGTGACGTGGGCCAATAGTCGTGGGGCCACAACTGTGGGCATTACCGGCTTCGATGGTGGTCAGTTGGCCCACAGTGCCAAGCTTGCGCTCCATGTTGTTCACCACCACATGCCCCAAGTAGAAGATGTGCATAGCACCATCTGCCACGCGCTTGCGGTAGAGTTGGGCCTACGGATTAAGCAGGAGATGGCGCAGTTGGAGACGCTACCTGCGGGTGCGATGGCTCCTGAGGTGCTGCCTGGAGTGGCGCAATGAACATTCCGCTTTCACGCCCACTGATTGGCCGCGAAGAGGAAGATGCGGTGCTGGAGGTACTGCGCTCGGGCATGCTGGCCCAGGGGCCACGGGTGGCCGCGTTGGAGGCAGCCTTCGCTGAGGTGTGCGCGGTGCCCCATGCCGTTGCGGTGAGCAACGGTACTGCTGCGCTCTTTTTGGCCCTGCTGGCCCATGGCATCGGCCCGGGCGATGAGGTCATTACGACGCCCTTTAGCTTCATTGCGACTGGCAACAGTGTGCTGATGACCGGCGCTCGTCCGGTCTTTGTGGACATTGAGCCTGTAACCTTTAACCTTGCGGTTGAGCAGATTGAGGCGGCGATCAATGAGCGCACGCGGGCGATTATGCCCGTACACCTCTACGGCCATCCGGCAGAAATGGATGCCATGCTGGCCCTGGCCGAGCGTCATGGGCTGGCGGTGATCGAAGATGCCGCCCAAGCGGTCGGTGCGATCTACCACGGACGGCCTACGGGTAGCTTTGGGACAGCCTGTTTTTCGCTCTATGCCACCAAGAACATTATGGCGGGCGAAGGGGGCATCATCACCACCAATGATCCGGCGATTGCCGAACGCTTGCGGCTCTTACGCAACCACGGCAGCCGGGTGCGCTACTACCACGATCTGCTCGGCTACAACCTGCGCATGACCGACCTGCAGGCCGCGATTGGGCTGACCCAATTGGCAAAGCTGGAAGATTTTACGACGCGGCGCATGGCCAATGCCGCCTTCCTCAACGCGCAGATCAAGCACCCCCTGCTCACTACGCCTACCAGTAGTACTGCTGTGCGCCATGTATTTCACCAATACACCCTGCGGATCAGTGGCAACCGCGATGCCGCCGCCCACCAACTCAGCGACGCAGGCATTGGGAATGCCATCTTCTACCCGGTACTCATTCCAAACCAACCATTCTACCGCGACATGGGGTACAATGTCCGGTTACCTGTAGCAGAACAGATCACGCAAGAGGTACTCTCGCTACCGGTGCATCCCGGCTTGCACGAAGCCGATCTGGAGCGCATTGCTGCTGCGGTCAACCGCCTAGAACTCGGTTAGGAGGGCGTAGCCCATACGCATGACCTTAAGCCCCCGGCGGGGGTTTGGGGGCGGCTTCGCCTCCCCCCAAAAAACGGGGTTTGGGGCGTAGCCCCAACACAACTACGGGAGGGGTTCGGGGGCGGCGAAGCCCTCCCCGAAAACCCATCCCCCCAAAAAACGGGGTTTGGGGCGTAGCCCCAACACAACTACGGGAGGGGTTCGGGGCGGGCGAAGCCCGCCCCGAAAAACCCGCCCACGATCCTAAGAGAAAAACTATGATTGACATTATTGGTGGCGGTATTTTGGGCCTTACGATGGCCTACGAGTTGCTCAAGAGCGGCCAACAGGTACGTGTCTGGGAGCGCAGCAAGACGCTTGGGGGCCTTATGGGCCGCATCACCCTTGATGAGCTTGGCGGCGTGAGTTGTGACCGCTACTACCACGCGATCCTGAATAGTGATCGCACCTTGATGGGCTTGATGGAGGAATTGGGGCTACGCAAGCGGGTGCAGATGGTGTCCACCAAGATGGGCTTCTACCATGATGGACAGAGCTATCCGATGAGTACGCCCCTTGAGTTTTTGCGCTTTCCGCCACTGAGTATGCTCGACCGCATGCGTTTGGCTTATACCATTTTGGCTTGTCGCCAGATCAAGGATTGGCGCAAGCTTGAGCAGTTGCCGGTGGCAGAGTGGCTCAATGGCTTGAGTGGTGAACAGGCGACCCGCCATATCTGGACGCCACTGCTGCGGGCGAAGTTTGATGGCGATTTTAGCCAAGTGCCTGCAACCTACATCTGGTCGCGCTTGGTGCGTACCACCGATACGCGCAGCAAAGATGGCAGCCAAGAGTTGATGTGCTACCTGCCCAATGGCTACCAGGAGTTGATTGATGCTCTGGCGGCGGCGGTGCGTGCCCGTGGGGGCACCATTACCACGGGTGCTACGGTTGAGCAGATCCGCATCGCTGGTGAGCAGGTAGTTGGCCTTCAGGTTGATGGCCAAGAAGTGGCGAGTAACCATGTGGTTCTTACCACCCAGACGCCGATTGCGCGCCGCCTGTTGCCCCCTGAAGCCGCACAGGTCAATGCACAGTGGGGCCAACTCGACGGCTACCTGGGGATCGTGTGCATGCTGTTGGTGCTACGCCATAGCCTCACACCCTACTACACGCTCAACATTACCGACGAGCGTATTCCCTTCACCGGAGTGATCGAAACCACCAACCTGATCGATCCGTGCCATGTTGGGGGCTTCCATCTGGTCTACTTGCCCAAATATGTTGCGCCCAGCAGCCCCTATGCCAGCATGGATGATGAGGAGTTGCAGCGAACCTTTTTGAACTACCTACGCCAGATGTTCCCCAACCTACACGATGGTGCGATTGCGGCTATGCGGATTGGGCGGGAACGCTATGTTGAACCGCTCCATCCGGTTGGTGCGACCGACCTGATTCCCACTATGCGGAGCGCCATCTATGGCTTGTACCTTGCCAATACGAGCCAGATCTACCCCCAACTGACCAATGGCGAATCGGTCTGTAGCTTTGCACGCCAAGTAGCCGTTGAGTTACGCTATGCCACAAGTGCCAAAACGATGCTGCACTCCAACCTCTTAATGAATTTGTGATGTGGAGCAAAATCATGAGCAGCCAAGTTATGAACGCAACAACAACTATACAGCTTGATACGAGGGATCAGGATCGTCGGCGTGAAATGCGCGCAACCCTGTTGATTATTGCCCTGGGTGATGCGCTCGTGCTGACCATTGGCTTTGCGATTGCCTATTTTATGCGCTTCCAGTTTGAGTGGCAGTTCTTCAATGAGGGCAGTGCGCGCACTGCTTTTTATGCGGTCTTGATCGCCATTCTTGTGCCGGCTTGGCTGCTGCTCTTTTGGGTTTATGGTCTTTATGATCAGCGTAACCTCTTTGGGGGCACGCAGGAGTATGAACGTATCTTTAATGCCTGCTCGCTTGGCATGCTCATGGTCATCATGATCACCTTTGTGCAGCCCGATTTCATCATTGCCCGTGGTTGGCTGATCATCGGGTGGCTTGCGACGCTCTGCTTGGCGATTCTCTGGCGCTTCGGGGCGCGCCGGGTTGTCTACCGTCTGCGCTGTCAGGGTAAATTGCAGCAGCGCGTGCTAATTATTGGGGCTAATGCCGAGAGCCGGATCATCTCTGAGCAGTTGAGTAACTCACCGATTAGTGGCATCCAGATTGTCGGTTTTGTTGATGATCATTTGCCTCCCGACACCCAACTCATTCCCGGTACCAAGGTGCTTGGCCCGATCAGTGATTTTGAGCGGATTGTGGCTGAAACGGGCGTGGATACGGTGATTATTACCGATACCGCCCTCGTGCGTGAGCGCATGGCTACCATTTATGGCGCGATGGAGACGCTCCAGCGCCTCAATGTCTCACTGGCCCCCGGTCTCTTCGAGATTCTCACGATTGGTGTGCATGTCCACGAGCTTGGTGCGGTGCCGCTGCTCAGCCTGAGCAAGACGCGCATCAATGGTGTGCGTGCCTTCATCAAGGCGATGATTGACCGCGTTGGGGCCTTCTTTGGCCTGTTGCTGCTTAGTCCGCTCCTGATCATCGTCGCAATCATGATTCGCTTGGATAGTCCAGGGCCAATCATTCACCGCCGTCGTGTCATGGGGGTGGGCAACAAGACCTTTGATGCCTACAAGTTTCGTTCGATGCGAATTGAGGGCAATAGCCTGCTGACCCCAGAGCAGCATCAGGAATTGAAGCAGCACGGCAAGCTCAAAGACGACCCGCGCATTACCAAGCTTGGGCGCTTCATCCGGCGCACGAGTATTGACGAGTTGCCTCAGTTGGTCAATATCCTGCTTGGTCAGATGAGTATTGTCGGCCCACGCATGATTACGGTTGAAGAGTTGGAGGTCTTTGGGCGCTGGCGCCACAATCTCTTCACCGTGCGCCCCGGTCTGACGGGCCTTTGGCAGATTAGTGGGCGTAGCGACTTGGGCTACGAAGATCGTGTACGGCTCGATATGCACTACATCCGCAACTATTCACTTTGGCTCGATATGCACATTATTTCACGCACGATACAAGTGGTTATTTCTGGACGAGGGGCATATTAAGATGACAAAGCAACTACGTGCCGCAGTGATCGGTGTGGGCAGCATGGGCTCTAACCATGCACGGGTCTACGCTGGAATGGATGATATTGAACTGGCCGCAGTGTGTGATCGTAACCTTGACGTAGCCGAGCGCATTGGTGGGATCTATCGCTGCAAGGCTTACAGCAGCTATGAAGCAATGTTCGCTCAAGAGCAACTTGATCTGGTTTCGATTGTGGTTCCCACCGCTGAACATTTCACCGTAGCCAATGCGGTGATTGAACATAAGGTGGCGCTGCTGATTGAAAAGCCGATTGCCGCCACCCTAGAGCAGGGTCAAGCGATTATTGATGCGGCGCACCAAGCGGGTGTTGTCCTGACCGTGGGCCACATTGAGCGCTTCAATCCGGCGATCATTGCCTTGAAGCAGCAACTGCTTGCTCAAGAATTGGGGCAGATTTTCCAAGTGACGACGCGGCGTGTGGGCCCCTTCCCGCCACGGATCATGGACGTTGGCGTGGTGATTGATCTCGCTACCCATGAAATGGACATCCTGAGCTACCTGTTGGACGCATCTATTAGCCGTATGCATGTCGAGTTGCACCGCCATATCCATACCACCCATGAGGATATGTTCACGGCCATTCTGCGCTTTGAGAATGGCATCCTGGGTAATGTAGACATCAATTGGCTCACCCCGACCAAGATTCGTGAGTTGAGCGTGATTGGCGAACGGGGCATGTTTGTGGCCAACTACCTCACCCAAGACCTCACCTTCTACGAGAATGATGAGTGTCAGAGTAAGCAGTGGCAAGACCTCGCACGCATCGGGGTGACGGAAGGCCGGGTGATTCGCCTGAAGGTGCCACGGCGTGAGCCGCTGCTTGAGCAGTTGCGCGCCTTCGGCAATGCGGTACGCGGCCTGCACCCGCCCAAGGTGAGCGGTGAAGATGGGCTACGGGCTCTGCGCCTCGCCAAGGAACTACTGCGCCACGGGCGTGCCAACAGTGAGCAGTTTGCGCCGCAGGTAGTGCCGACTTTAGTCGGCTGAGGTCGCCGACAGCCCTCGGATGCCGACTAAAGTCGGCACTACGACAGTAAGGGGATGTTTCAGGACACTTTACAGTTTGGCTTCCGACGGAGTGCCGACTTTAGTCGGCTGAGGTCGCCGACAGCCCTCGGATGCCGACTAATGGTCTTCCAGAAATTAATCCGGTGTCGCGGCACGGACTAGACCTGATAGATATGCCAGATCTGCGAGGTCTGGAAGACCATAAGTCGGCACTACGACTACGACAGTAAAGCTAAAAGCACGATTCTGAAAATTCCCCTATAAACCCTCTGTGTCCTCTGTGCCTCTGTGGTGAAACCCTCTGCGTCCTCTGCGTCCTCTTCCTACGGCTGCAAGGCGACCACAAAGCTCGCTTCACCGAAGGGTTGATCGCGCAGGCGCACAAGCAATGAGGTGGCACTGCTGCTCAGGGGGCGGTTGACGTTGACGCTGCCTCGTGCTTGGTTGCCCGCTGCGATAACGAGGGTGGCTGGGCTTGAGGCGTTGTCATCAATGGGATATTGGTTGCCTAAGCCATCGCTGATCTTGATATTGGCTGCTTGGAGCGGAAATTCAATTGGGCGATCCCAGTTGTTCTGGACACTCCAGGTGAGTTCGATGGTGCCACTACATGCGGCGACCTGTTCTAGCGCGATGATCACTTCGGGCGTTGCTGCACCCTCCGCGACACTGAGCCAACTGCGTGTGGCGGGATCGTAGCGTTTGGCTACGAGTTGGTAGCCTGTCCACTGGCAGCGTGCTGCGTCGCCAGCAATAATGATGGGGAACGCATCGCCTGTTGGCATGCCATTGATCTCCGGTAAGCGGGCGGGAGCGTCGGCGACAGGCAGGCTTTGCACCGGGCGCAAAAGCAGCGCCAGCACGAGAATGGCAGCAAAGACGAGCGCAACGGCGGTAATGGCGCGCCACGCGGCCATTGGTGGTACCGCAGGGCTCGGTGGCTCTTCCAGTGCAGGTGGTTGCCCTATGGTTTGCGTTGCTTCACTGGTAGTGATCGTATCTAAGGGATCGGCGATGCTGTTTGGATCGGGTACCACCCCGCGCAGCACCGTGTTGATCTCGTGCCAAGGGGTGCAGTGCAGCAACGCCGGGATGGCGAGCATCTCTTCTTCGTTGAGCTGAATTTCGGAGGAGCGCTCGGTGATCAGGTAGGCTGGTAGTTCATCAAGCCCCTTCAGTTCCACCTTCCAATCCAGTTCAATCTCGCTCCCATCCTGGATGCTTGGCGCCAGCACAACGGCGCGCTTACAGGTACGAAAATCAACATCATTGGTTTTTTGGGCCGAGAGGAACTCGCGCCGATGCTCATTGAGGAAGTTGGTCAGCGCGTGGAAGTAGGAGATGACCTGGTTATAGGGATTTTTGCGCCCCGGATTGAGCCGTTTGCGTTCGCCGTTGCGCCCTTCAACAAACCAAGGCCCATTGACGCTACCTAAGACTCGTCCGTCGCAATGTTTCAATTCAAGAATAAAGATTGCATCATGCTTGATGATCACGAGGTCAACCGTGCGCCCCCCCACACTAAAATTGGCCAGAATCAGATAGAGGCCCTCCAACTCGTGGAGGCCATTGGCCAGGGCCATAATTGCCCGGCGCTCGTTGGGGTGTTCTGGCGTTTCGCCAATCCAGACTTGGACAGCCATAGGTTACGCTAGTGCAAGGGTCTTTCGTAGTTCCACAATCTGATCACGCAAGGTGGCGGCCTGCTCAAACTGGAGATCGCGGGCAGCCTGCTTCATCTGCTTTTCGAGATCGTTGATCAGCTTTTGGAGTTCATCGCGGGGCATGGCTGGGCTGGCTGGCGTCGGGCTGGCGTTGACCTGGTATTCGCTCCGTTCTTCCGCCATGCGGCGCATGCGGTCGGTGAGGTCACGCACGCCTTTACTGATGCCCACTGGCGTGATGTTGTTCCGCAGGTTGTGGGCATGCTGGATGTCGCGGCGACGCTGGGTTTCGCGCAGTGCCGCCTGCATCGAAGGTGTCTGCGTATCAGCATACATGATCACCGTACCCTCAATGTGACGTGCCGCACGGCCAATCGTCTGGATCAACGAGGTCTCGGAGCGCAGGAAGCCCTCTTTATCAGCATCGAGGATGCAGACGAGGCTCACTTCGGGCAGATCCAAACCTTCACGCAGCAAATTGATGCCTACCACCACATCATAGACACCTAAACGCAGATCGCGCAGAATCTCGACTCGCTCGATGGTATCAATATCAGCATGGAGATACATCGTGCGAATCCCAATCTCCTTGAGGTAGTCGGCCAAATCCTCAGCCATCCGCTTGGTCAAGGTGGTCACCAGGGCGCGTTGGCCTTTGGCGGTACGCGCACGTACCTCGGCGATCAGATCATCCACTTGGCCTTGGGTGGGGCGCACTAGCACCACCGGATCGATCAGTCCAGTGGGCCGAATGATCTGCTCAACCGTCTGTTCGCTCTGTTCGCGTTCAAACGGGCCGGGCGTCGCCGAGACATAGATTACCTGGTAGAGCTGCTGGCTAAACTCTTCAAACTTGAGCGGGCGATTATCGAGGGCCGAGGGCAGCCGAAAGCCGTAGTCTACCAAGGTCTGCTTGCGCTGACGATCGCCTAGGAACATGCCGCGTACCTGAGGGAGCGTAATGTGGCTCTCGTCTACAAAGAGCAAGAAGTCATCGGGAAAATAGTCAAGCAGCGTCCATGGCGTCTGGCCCGCCTCACGGCCATCCATATGGCGCGAGTAGTTCTCGATGCCTGAGCAGTACCCCACTTCTGAGAGCATCTCAAGGTCGTACATGGTGCGCTGTTTGAGGCGGGCAGCCTCCAGTTGCTTCCCCTCGGCCTCAAGTTGTTGCAGGCGGGTGGTGACCTCCTCCTGAATCTGCTGCACGGCTCTCCCAAGCTGCTCCTTGGTGGTCACAAAGTGCTTCGCCGGATAGATCTCGGCCATGGTGCGTACCACGAGTACCTCGCCGGTAAGTGGATCAAACTCGCTCACCTTCTCCAGTTCATCGCCCCAGAACTCCAAGCGCAACGCGATCTCGCTATTGGCGGGCATAATATCAAGGGTATCACCGCGCACGCGGAAGGTACCCCGGTGGAAATCAATATCGTTGCGTTCAAACTGGAGATCAAGCAACTGACGCATCAGTTTGTCGCGGTTGCGAACCTCGCCTTGACGCAATTTCAGCATCACTTGCCCATAGTCGTGGGGCGAACCGAGGCCATAGATCGCGGAAACCGAAGCAACAATCAGCACATCCTGGCGCGTAAAGAGCGCCTGGGTTGCAGCGTGGCGCAAGCGGTCAATCTCCTCATTGATGGATGCCTCTTTTTCGATATAGAGATCCTTCGAGGGCACATAGGCTTCAGGCGTATACTCATCGTAGTAGGAAATAAACATCTCAACCGCAGCATCGGGCAAAAAATCGCGGAACTCGGCCCACAACTGCGAGACCAAGGTCTTATTGTGGGCCAATACTAGCGTCGGGCGTTGCACCTGCTCAAAGATCCACGACATGACCGCCGTCTTGCCGGTGCCCGTCGCACCAAGCAGGGTCTGATGACGCAAGCCTTGTTGCAGGCCGGCGACAAGTTTTGTAATTGCTTCAGGCTGATCGCCACTCGGCTGGTAAGGTGCCGCAACACGAAAGGACATACCATTGCTCCATGACTGAAAGGGGCAAGATATGTGTATTATACCATTGTGGGATGGTTCGTAGCCACTTTACTTGCGCGGAGGCGCGGAGGCGAAGCCTTTGTTAGCACGAAAAAGTTCTGGGCCGCGACGTTGGCTGAGCCTGTCGAAGCCAACGTCGCGGTGGCTTCGACAAGCTCAGCCAACGCGACGCATCCCTACGAGCCCAGGGCTTCTTCGCGCTAACAAGCCTTCGCCGTTGACACAACCTTAGTCAAGCGCAGCAGCCACGAAGCGCTCGGCCAACTGCGGGTAGGCCAGCCAGTGGATGTGGACGTAGGATGCTAGGATGTTATCCTGGCAGACACCTTCGGGGCTGGCCTGCGGGCGCATACGATCAGGGTGGCAGGTGTAGAGTGGCGCTAGTTCGGGGGGACGCGCTTCCCATGTGGAGTAGTGGAACTCGTGGCCACGCACGCTCTCGCCCGCCCGCCAGAGCCAGTTGTCGCTTACGGCGCTCACCGTGCGGTAGCCCAACGTGAGCCGGGGGGTCATGATTGAGCGTCCGGCCAACAGGCCGAGCATGGGGTAGCTTTGGCCCTGCTGATCAACCACCGCTTCGGTGAGGTACATAAGGCCGCCACATTCGGCATAGATGGGCATGCCTTGGGCTGCCGCAGTGCGGATGGCGTCAAGCAGCGGTGTATTGGCGCTTAGTTGGGCTGCGTAGAGTTCGGGGAAGCCGCCGCCCAGGTAGAGCGCCCCGCTGCCTGCGGGCAGCGCCGTGTCGTGCAGGGGGCTGAAGAAGCGCAGTTGGGCCCCTGCTGCCCGCAGCAGATCGAGGTTCTCTTCGTAGAGGAAGCTAAAGGCGGCATCGCGGGCAATGGCAATGCTGGGCGCGGCGGTCGCTTTGGGGTGTTCTAGGGTCGCAGCGGGGCGCGTGGGGCTCGGCATTGGCGCGAGGGGCGGCGCTTGGGCGGCCAATTGGAGGAGCCGGTCGAGATCGAGGTTGGCCTCAATACGCGCCCGCATGTCGTGCATCCAAGCCTGCCAATGGCCCGCTTCGGCAGTGGGCACGAGGCCCAAATGGCGTTCGGGCAGCGTAATCGCTTCATCACGTAGAAAACTGCCCAAGACCGGCACGCCCGCACTGGTCTCAATCGCCTCTTGCACCATTCGGGCGTGGCGTGGGCTACCGGCGCGATTGATAATCACGCCAACCAGATTGAGGCGCGGATCAAAATCGCGCAGGCCCGCCACCAGTGCGGCGGCGGTACGCGCCATCGAGCGGATGTCGAGCACAACGACCACTGGGGTTGCAGTGAGGCGGGCGATATGGGCGCTACTCGCGAGATCATCATAGCCTGCGACGCCATCGAAGAGGCCCATTACGCCCTCGATGAGCGCCAGATCAGCGTCGGCAGCGCGGCGCGCCATAATGCCTGCAAGCTCGCTCGGCGGCACCAACCAAGCATCAAGGTTGTGGCAGGGGCGCTCGGCGGCCAGCGCATGGTAGCTTGGATCAATGTAATCCGGCCCACACTTAAAGGGGGCCACCTGAAGCCCGCGCGCCCGCAGAGCCGCAAGCAGCCCGGCAGTGATCGTTGTTTTGCCGCTGCCGCTCATTGGTGCAGCGAGTAACAAGCGTGGCAGTGTGATCATGAATGTGTACCAGTGACAAGTGAGAAGTGACAAGTGACGAGCATGCCATGCCGCTCTCTGTTCTCTGTTCTCTGTTCTCTGTTCCCTCTGCCCTCTGTTCTCTGTTCCCTCTGTTCTCTGTTCCCTCTGTTCTCTGTTCTGCCCTTACCACCCCGCCAAGGGCCAACGGCTTTCGCCACGCATCATCATCGCATAGACCTCCAGGGTGACTGGGTCGAGCATATGGATCTGGTAGCTACCTTCGCGGTTACTGGCAAAGACGATACGCTCACCATCAACCATCCAACTGGGCGCTTCGTCTTCAGCCGGATGGTTGGTGAGGCGGCGCACATTCTGGCCATTGCGATCCATGAGGTAAATTTCGCCATTGCCATCGCGGTAGGAGGTAAAGGCAATCTCCATGCCATTGGGACTCATGCGCGGGTAGCGGTTATCGGCATCAAGGCCAGTCAGCGGGCTGACATTGACCAACGTAGCCCCAATCAGATTGCCATCACCAGTATAGGCCAGATCGCCACGCATAATGCGGAAGGGTTCACCGGGGCATTGGCGCTCCCAGACGAGGCTGCGCCCATCGGGGCTCCAACTGGGGTACTGTTGCAGACAGCCATCGCCAAAGAGCAGGGTTGGGGTTCCACCGCCATCGGCGCGCACAATGTAGAGTTGGGGCGGCCCGGCGCGATCCGAGACAAAGACAATCCGCGTGCCATCGGGCGACATACTTGGATTGTAGTCGTTGGCGCTGCCACGCGGCAGGTAGCCACTCTGCTCGCCTTCAGGGGGCGGGGTTCCATCGCTGAAGGTGATGCGGCGGGGCGGACAGCCCTCGCTGCCAGCCAGCGGCTGCTGGTAAATCTGGCGATGCACCCCATCGCCCCGGCGCGAATCGAGCAGCACACAGCGCCGCCCGTAATCGTAGCTATGGCGATAGGAGAAGGGCACACTCTCAACCGAGCCGCTTGTCAAGGCAGCGGGGCGGCGCGCATCAAGGCGCACCACCTCAAAATGGGGCGTATCGAAAGCGGTGCTCGCCGCCACAATCGGCATCACTGGCGGCCCATCGTGTTCCCAAGGGCGACCCAGATGGGGGTAGCGCCACTGGAAATAGTGCTGCCCAACATTGCCCATCTCCACCTGATAGCCGAGCGGATTGGTGGGCACATAGGTCAAAACGCGGCGCTGGAAGAGTTGCACCAACACATCGTGATCCACGCCCCCAATTTTGGCACGCATCCAATAGGGATCGCTGATCGGATGGCCCATCGTAAAAACGGGATCAATGATTGTCCCGTGGCGCACGCGCCCCCCCTCCATATAGGCACCGTGTTGCGCCATAAAATCAACGAAGACCCCCGCAACATTATGGCCAGTCGTCTCATCATAGGCCCGAATCGCCGTCTGGGGATAGGCAGCGCCCAGATCATCACGCAGCGTCAAGCGACCCTGGCGGTCAATGGCGGTAATCACCGGCTGGTCTAAGCGGGGCGCATCACGATAGTCATTCTCGCGGATGGTACTGACTGCTGCAAAGGATGCGTAGGTTGGTGCTTCGGGATTGAGGTAACCCGGATCACCCGCGACCGGCACTGTGGCGGGCTGGCGCCGTTCGGTATCGAACCACTCCATGCCGAGACGTAGATCGCCAGAGACCATCTCAACTACCAGGAGGCCATTGGTGACCCCGCCGTGATAATCACGCGAAGCGGTATCATTGATCTCCATACGGGCCTTATCGAAATACTGGACAGTACGCAACCCATGCTGGCCTTGGAACATCACCTCAGCATTAGCGAGCCATGGCTGAGGCCCCCAGAAGAAACTGCGCCCGGACTGCACCTGGGGATGATCGGTGCGCTCCCAGACAGCATAGAACGCGGGGTCGGCAAACATACGCCCGCGCCCATCGAAGGGTGCCGCCTGAGCCGGGAGGCTAAACAGCAGCAAAGCAACGAGCAAGAGCAGAGGGAATAAGCGGCGCATCATAACAGAACCTTTTCACGTACTCTCGATGTTTGCGCGTACTGGCCTCTTTGATCTGGTAGGCGCACGTCGGATCTTCTGGAGTTCAGCCCATGCCATCATTGAATTGCACGAGCAGCGCATGGTTGGTGGTTGCCCACGCTGTGCTACCTCTGAGCAGCGTTGTGCTGTGCTGAAGATGGCTCAAAAGCGGATGGAGGGGTGAGCGTGCTTCTAAGAGGTTATAGAGATATTTACCACAGAGGCACCGAGAACACAGAGAAGGTTTGGGTGAGGTGGGCGCAACCTCGTTGGCTTGCACTCCCCACCACACCTTAACCAAAACATCTCGCTGCCACTGTGTCACCCACACGCCCGTGCGCTCTCACCCCTCAGGGTTGAGCAGAAACGCTATGGTATCTTGCAAAATCTGCCCCTGCACTGGTTCTTCAACAATCGCAATCGTCCAATCGGAGGCATAGGGCACCGATTGGAGTTCGATCATAGGCAGGGCGCTGGCAATCACAATCGGGGTTGCGGCGGTCGTATCATCGGCCCGTAGGCGCTCAATCAGTTGCTCTTCGGGGGTGGCGAGGCCGGGTAGGGCAATGACGAAGAGGGCTGGCAGTTCGGCGGGTGGCTGATCGGGGACGCCCTGGCTGACGGCGAAGCCGTCTGCCGGAATGAGTGCGGCCAACCGCGTCCGCGTATCGGGGTCGCTCGCCACGACTACTACAGAGATTGGCATGGAATGACCTCGTTAGGCAAGGTGTCGCCTTGCGGCGATCGTTACGGTACAGGTGTGTGGGTGGGCGCATCATCCTGCCCACACTGCTGGTACCATCACTCAGGCAAGCTCATGCCCATAATGTTGAAACCAGCATCCACATAGATAATTTCGCCAGTTACGGCACTACTGAGATCGCTACAGAGCCAGAGGGCGGTGTTGCCTACATCGGCACTTGTGACATTGCGGCGCAGCGGTGCATGGTCTGCGAAGCCACGGTGCATCGCCCGGAAGCCACTGATGCCACTAGCGGCCAGGGTCCGGATGGGGCCAGCACTAATGGCGTTCACGCGGATATTGCGCGGCCCCAAGTCGGCAGCCAAGTAGCGTACACTCGCTTCAAGTGCCGCTTTGGCTACTCCCATTGCATTATAATTGGGAATCACCTGTTGTGCCCCGATGTAGCTCAGAGTCACAACTGAAGCCCCAGGTGCCAAGATCGGCTCGGCAGCCTTGAGCAGAGCGGTGAGCGAATAGACACTCACATCCATGGCCAGCAGGAAGCCCTCGCGGGAGGTACGCAGATAGGCATCTTGCAACTCCTCTTTATTGGCAAACGCAATCGCGTGTACCAAGAAGTCGAGTTGCCCAAAGGCCGCCTGCGCTCGCTCCATCAGCGCCGCAATCTCAGCATCGCTCGTCACATCACACGGCTCAATCAGATCCGCATCGAGACTCTGCGCCAACGGACGCACCCTGCGCTCTAGGGCTTCACCCACATAGGTAAAGCCCATGCGTGCCCCTTCACGATGTAACGCCTGAGCAATGCCCCACGCAATGGAGTGGTCGTTTGCCACTCCTAAGATCAACCCCTGCTTGCCCGCCATGAGCCCCATACGTCGCCTCCATCACACCTACGCTCTTTGGGGCTTATCTTACCACAGAGGAGAACAGAAGAACAGAGGAACAGAAGAACAGAGGAACAGCAGAACAGCAGAAGAGGAGAACAGAAGAACAGAAGAACAGAAGAACAGATGGTAAGCCCTGTTCCTTTGTTCCTTTGTTCTTCTGTTCCTTTGTTCCTTTGTTCCTCTGTTCCTTTGTTCCTCTGTTCTTCAGTGGTATACTAACCCACGGAGATTCCGCCAACACCGGAGAGCTTGCTCATGCGCTTGATTCTTGTGCGCCACGGTGAGACGCCGTGGAATGTGACCTTACAATACCAGGGGCAAGCGAATGTCCCGTTGAATGAGCGTGGCCGTGAACAGGCCCGCCGTGCCGCCCGCCGTCTGGAAGCCTATGCGGTAGATGCCCTCTATAGCAGTGATGTCACCCGTGCCTGGGAGACGGCTGAGGTGATTGGGCAGACGCTGAAGTTGACGCCGCAAGCGTTGGTGCAATTGCGTGAGATTGATGTGGGTCAGTGGGAGGGCTTGACGCCCGAAGAGCTCTATCGCCGTTTTCCTGATCATATGGCTGAGTATCGCCGTGATCCGGCCCGCACGGTGCGGATTGGCGGCGAGAGCTATGCCCAACTCCAGGAGCGCGCCCTTGTGGCCCTCAATCTGATCCATGAGCGCCACCGTGCCGATGAGGTGATTGCCGCTGTGTCGCATGGCGGTACGATCCGTGCCCTGCTCTGCCACATCATTGGCCTTGATCTCGGCAACTTTGGGCGCATGTGGCTCGACAATGGCTCCATCACCGAACTGCGCCACGGGCGCAACGGCTGGCGGCTTATGCGTCTCAATGATAACGCCCACGTCGAAGAGATGGTCGCCGAAGGCGGTGAGTAGGACTTCTGGGACACCCATGTTTCATGCGGGTGGGGTTGTACCCCATACCCTCTTTTTTTCTTTCGTGTTGGCGGCGAAGCCGCCAACACGAAAGAAAAAACCTCGAGGGAGGCTTTGCCACCCCCAAACCCTACGGAGTAGCACATGACCGGCGAAAGCGACATTATCTCTGCCAATATTCGTGCCTTGGGCGAAGCTCTGGGCCGGGTTATGTCCGACCAGAGCGGCGCATCGGCTTTTGCGCTGGAAGAGCGCGTGCGTTTGATGGCCCGTGAGTTGCGGAGTAGCGGTGATCCGCAGCATGCTGAAGCGTTGCAAGCCCTGATTGCCAGCCTCAAGGTCAAGGAGTTGCACAATCTCACCAAGGCTTTTACGCTCTATTTTGGCTTGGTGAATCTTGCCGAGGCGGTCGAGCGGCTACGTGTGCTACGTGAGCGCGACCTGCGCGCCGCCCCGGCCCCTCGGGCCGAGAGTATCGCGGCGGCCTTGGCAGAGTTGCGCGCCGCTCAGGTGCCTGCTGAGGTGCTGCAACGTTGGCTTGATGGCGCTCTGATTATGCCGGTCTTTACCGCCCACCCCACCGAGTCGCGCCGTCGCACGACGCTGCTCAAGCTGCGGCGCATCTTTGATGATCTGCTCGTGCTGAACTTGGGTGAACGGCTGCTACTGCCCGAAGATCGCGGGGCTGCGCTGACGCGGATCGAACGCGAAATTGTGGGCCTCTGGCAGACCGATGATGTGCGTCTGCATAAGCCTTCGGTGGTTGATGAGGTTGAAAATGGCCTCTTCTATTTCCAGACGACGCTCTATGAGTTGATTCCGCAGATCCATCGGGCGATGGGCCAGGCGCTTCAGACCTACTACCCCGAACATCCTTGGGCGCTGCCGCCGCTGCTGCGCTTCGGCAGTTGGATGGCAGGCGACCGTGACGGGAATCCCTATGTGACCGCTGAGGTGACGGTGGATGCGGCGCGGCGCATGCGTGCTTCGATGCTGCGCCATCTGATTGGTGAAATGGATCGCCTCTTTAGCGATCTGAGCCAGTCGCGCTACCAGGTCTCGATTGCGCCAGCGGTGTATGAGCGGATTGCCTACTACCAAACGCTCTTCCCTGATGCCGTGGCGGAAATTAGCCCGCACCACGCCCGTGAACCCTACCGCCAGTTGCTGCAACTGATGCAGGCGCGCCTCAAGGCCAGTTTGGCCTATACGCTCACGCTGGTGCCCCGTTGGGGCGTTGATCCGCCGCCCACTCCGCCGTCGACAGTCTACTTCCGTAGCGCCGAGCTGTTGGCCGATCTGCGTCTGATCTACACGAGCCTTTGGGCTCACGGTGGGCATCTGGTGGCCGATGGAATCTTGCGCGACGTGATGGCGGCTGTGGGCATCTTCCGTTTACATACGGCGACGCTCGATATTCGTCAGCATAGCAACCGCCATATGGCTGCCCTCGACGAGATCTTCCGCATGGCAGGAATCGAGCAGGCGTATGCCGATCTGCCCGAAGCGGCGAAACGGCAACTCTTGACTGCTGAGATCACGAGTCCCCGTCCACTCACTCCGGCGCGCCTTGCTGCCTATAGCAGCGAGACGGCTGAGGTGCTTCAGACCTTACGCATGATTGCGGCATTGTTGGAACAGCTTGATCCTGAAATGATTGACACCTATGTGATCAGTGCGACGGCTCAGGTGAGCGATATTCTCGCGCTGCTGCTGCTCTGCCGCGAAGTCGGCCTCTACCAGCCGGGGGAGTTTAGCCGCCTCAATGTGGTGCCGCTCTTTGAAACCGGGGCTGATCTGGCCAATGCGCCGCAACTCTTTGCTGCCCTTTTGGAACTGCCAGTTTACCAAGAGCATCTGCGCCTGCGCGGGCACAACCAGGAGATCATGCTGGGCTATTCGGACAGCAACAAAGAGGGCGGCTTCGTCGCGGCCAATTGGGCGCTCTACCGCGCCCAGTTTGAACTGACCAATATCGCTGATCGCCACGGTGTCCGTTTGCGCCTCTTCCACGGGCGCGGCGGTGCGGTCGGGCGCGGCGGCGGGCCCGCAGGCCAAGCCATCCTCGCCCAGCCACCCGGCACACTACGCGGCCAGATCAAAATGACCGACCAGGGCGAAATGATCTCCGACCGCTACCTCGAACCGCGTACCGCCGCGCGCCACCTCGAACAGGTGATCAACGCCGTACTGCGGGCTGGCTTCAACGAACTGCTCCACTCGCCCGAACCGGCGTGGCTCGCTGCCATGGAGAGCATGGCCCAGATCGGTTGGGAAGCCTACCGGGGTTTGATCTACGACGCCCCAAGCTTCCTCGCCTACTTCCGCGCGGCCACCCCTGTCGCTGAGTTTGGGCGGCTACGCATCGGCTCGCGCCCAGCAGCCCGGCGCCAGAGCGACCGCATCGAAGATCTACGGGCCATCCCTTGGGTCTTTAGCTGGATGCAGAGCCGCCACACGCTGCCGGGCTGGTATGGGCTTGGTACCGCACTAGAACGCTTTGCTGCCGCTGATCCGCAACACATGGCGCTGCTGCAAGCGATGTACCAAGGCTGGCCCTTCTTCACCACCCTGCTCGACAACGCCCAACTGATCATTGCCAAAGCCGACCTCGTGATTGCCCGCCGCTACGCCGATCTTGTCCCCGACCAAGCGCTAGCCGAGCGTATCTTCGCCACTATTCGGGCCGAATATGAGCGCACCGTCCACATGATCCTGCAAGTTGCCCAGATCAACGAGATTCTCGATCCGCAACCGGCATTGCAACGGGCGATCAAGTGGCGCAATCCCTACGTAGACCCACTAAGCTACATCCAGATCGAAGCGTTGCAGCGCCTGCGCGCCGCCCTCCCCGAAGCCGACCAAGAAGAACTAGAGACCGCAGTGCTCATGTCGGTCAATGGGATTGCTGTGGGTTTGAAGAATACCGGCTGAGGGGCAAACCTGAGAATCTGTCTGAAAAGGGGTTCAGTGTCATTCCACACGATGTGGCACACGCTGGAGTGCCGGCTTTAGCCGGCTAAAGCCGGCACTCCAACACCAGCCCATAGACTTTTCAGACACCCTCTGACAATCCGTCTTGGGGCTACGCCCCAGACCCTCTTGATGCTTTCGTGTTGGCGGCATCGCCGCCAACACGAAAGCATCAAGAATTTTTGGGAGCCATAGGAATTATTCCAAATAGATATACATAAAACCATCATACCCTCTCGCATGTTGCCACCAATAATAGTAGACTGTAGCGTACCTAGTACAATTTGTACTACGAATGTACAGTTTTTGCACAGGTAAATCTGTGCAAATTTCTACCTTATGGATACCAACATTCACCCGCACAGACGCGGGCAGACAGCAGCGCTTGCCTTTGGGAACACCATGGTGCCACCGCCACTCGCGGTGCGTGGCTTGGTGCTCGTGGTGTTGCTGCTGGGCGGGGTTGGGCTGGTTGACGTGGTAACCGCAACTATGCCCTCCCTGAGTGCCCAACTCTACCTGCATCTGCATACATTTATTGCGCTGAGTGCGGTGGTTTTGAATCTGCTGATCTTTGGGATTGGTTGGATCAGCACTGGCCCACCGCAGACCCATTTGCACCTGTTGCTGGCTGGAGCTTTTCTGGCGGTTGGGCTCTTTGAGTTGCTGCACGTTATGCCCTTGGGTGGTGCTGCTCTTGGTGCTGCGGAGCAACGGGCGCTCGCGAACCTCTTTGTCCTCGCGGCGCGGCTCATCAGTAGCATCGCGCTCTTGTTGATGCTCTTTTACCCACTCAATGGTTCTGCCGAACCAAGCCTGCGGCGTGCGGTTTTGGGCTTCAGCATTACCTTGGTTGTCGCTACGGTCTGGTTGGGCTTCACCTACACCGAGCAACTAGTGCCCTTGCTCAACCGTTGTCATGGCACAAGTTTACTGAGAATTGCACTTGAAATTGCCATCAGTGGCATGTTGCTCGTTGGTGCAGTTGCGCTCATCAGCGGGCGCAGTTTGTCAATTGCGCTCTCACCGAGTCATAGCCTCGCCGCACTGATGCTCTTGGCCATTGGTAGCTTCAGTTGCCTCCTGGCTTATCAGCAACACGAGGCGCTTGTGCTGCTTGGCAATAGCTACCGAGCATTGGCCTACGGCTTTATCTGTAGCGCCCTCTTCCACAGCGTCTTCACCAGCCCCTACGCGCAGTTGCTGCAGACCCGTGATCGGTTGCAGCGTGAACAGGCGCTACAACAAGCCACCGAGCGCCATCTGCGTGACCGCGAGGCTCAATTGGAGGCTATGGTTGCGACGCTGCACCAGCAGCAACTTGAGTTGCGCCTTGCCAATGAACAACTGCAAGCCCTCGCTACCACCGACGGGCTGACCGGCTTGGCCAACCATCGGGCGCTGCAACAAGAGCTTGAGGCCGCCACCCACCGTGCCGCCCGTGCGCTGGAGCCCCTTGCGCTGATTATGCTTGATATTGATAACTTCAAGGGCTTCAACGACACCTTTGGTCACCCTGCGGGCGACCATGTGCTGCGCGTTGTGGCTGGGGTGCTGCGCGCCAGTACACGCGCCTCCGACATTGTGGCCCGCTACGGTGGCGAGGAGTTTGCCATTCTGCTGCCCAATACCGACAGCCATGGTGCCGCCGAAACCGCCGAGCGTTGCCGCAAGACGATCAATGAACTCTGCTGGCAAGATTGGCGCATGAGCGCCAGCTTTGGTGTAGCCTGCTGGCAACCCAAACCAGGCTACAAGCAAGAGGTCATTGCCCAAGCCGACGCGGCCCTCTACCAAGCAAAACGCAATGGGCGAAATCGGGTAGAATTGGCCGGGAAGCAGGAAGTAGGAAGCAGTAAATAGGAAGTAGGAAATAGGAAGCAGGGATGCCGCAAACCTGTTTTCTATTTGCTCGTTTCTGTATCCTTGCATCCCGATGCCGCAAACCTATTTTCTATTTGCTCGTTTCTATATCCTTAACTTGAGTACATCCATGCTTGATGCGAGTTTTCTTGCCGATCAGGGCTATCTGAGCCTGACGTTGGCCCTGGTGGTGATTAGTGGTGCGGCGCTGTTGGGTGGGATTAGTGGTTTTGGTTTTGCCCTGATCAGTACGCCCTTTATGCTGCTCTTGGGCTTTCCGCTGGCCTTCATTGTGCCGATTAACCTGACCCTGGCGCTCCTGATGCGTCTCAATGTGGCCTATCGCCTGCGGGAGCATATTCGCTACCAGCGGGTTGTGGTCATGGCGGGCGCGAGTATCCCCGGCATCCTGTTGGGCCTTTTCATCCTCAATCTGGTTTCCACCGCAACCATTAAGTTGGTGGCGGGCTTGGTGGTGATTGGAGCCACGCTGCTGATCTGGTACAATTCCCGCAGACGCCCAATCAAGGCGTGGCCCGGCGCAGTGGCGCTGGCCGGTTGCTTAGGCGGATTGCTTGGTTCAACCACCTCGCTCAACGGAGTGCCCCCGGTGCTGCTGCTCGCCAGTGAACAGACCGCACCGCGCCGTTTTCAGGCCGAATTGGCGCTCTTCTTCATCCTCACCAACATTGCGACGCTCGCACTCCTCACCTGGCGCGGCCTCATCCCCAGTGCCAGCGCCCTCCCCCTCGTCAGCCTCTGGTTGATCGTCGCGCTCATTGCCAACTACATCGGCACCAACCTCGGCGGGCGACTACCCACCAGCACATTTCGTAACCTTGCGCTGGTACTTGCGCTGATGGCGGGAGTCATGTCGGTTCTAACCTTCCAGAATTAACTCATGACCATCCTCTCCCTCGAAGCCATCAGTAAACAGTACGGCCCGCGTAGTCTCTTCCAGGATGTGAGCTTTGGGATGCTCAAGGGTGAACGCCTGGGCATTATTGGTGTGAATGGCTGCGGTAAAACGACGCTGCTCCGCATTGTTGCCGGGCTGGAGTCGCCCGACACGGGGCGTGTTACCTGGGCGCAGGGCTTGCGGGTGGCCTATCTGCCCCAGACGCCCGAGTTGCCCGCTGCCGACAGTGTGCTTGCTGCGGTCTTTGCGGGTGATGCGCCCACAACGCGCCTGCTGCGTCACTATGAAGAACTTAGTGGGGCCTTGGCGCGTCAACCCGATAACCAGACGCTGCTCGCGCAACTCAATGCGCTTACGCCCCAGATGGATGCGTTGGGCGCCTGGGAGGCTGAGACGGCGGCGCAGAGCATTATTAGTGAGTTGGGCCTTGCCGCGCAGATGCACGCTCCGGTGGCGACGCTCTCTGGGGGCCAGCGTAAGCGCGTGGCGATGGCGCGTCTGCTGATTGAGCGCCCCGATCTGCTGATTCTTGATGAGCCAACCAATCATATTGATACTACGACGATTGCTTGGCTCGAAGAGTACCTTGCCCGCAGCAGCACGGCCTTGATCTTGGTGACTCACGACCGTTACTTCCTCGAACGGCTGGTGGGGCGTATGCTGGAACTGGATCGCGGCCAGGTGACGAGCTATCAGGGTAACTATGAGCGCTTCTTGGAGCAAAAGGCGGAACGGCTTATGCACGAGGCCGCCGCTGAAGAGGCTCGTCAGAACCTGTTGCGCCGCGAGTTGGCCTGGTTGCGCCGAGGGGCGCGGGCGCGTACCACCAAGCAAAAAGCCCACGTCGAGCGCGTGCATGCCTTGATCGAGCAACGCCCCACGGCGGCCCAAGGTACAGTGAGCATTGACCTCGCCCAGGGGCGGCGTTTGGGTAAACGGGTGCTGCAACTCAAGGGGCTCTGCAAGAGCTATGCTGACCAACCGCTGATCAACCAGTTTGATCTCGAAGTCCATCCGGGTGATCGGGTTGGCATCATTGGGCCGAATGGTAGCGGCAAGACCACCTTGCTGAACATGATCACTGGGCGTATTACACCTGATGCGGGCGAGGTGATGGTGGGCGCAACCGTTGCTATGGCCTACTACGACCAAGAGGCGATGGGCTTGGACGACGAGCAGCGTGTGGTGGATTATATCCGTGAGCCTGCCGAGCAGATTCGCGGGCGCGAGGGGGCGCTCGTAGCGGCCACGAGTATGTTGGAGCGTTTCCTCTTCACGCGTGAGCAGCAGTGGGCGCTGATCCGCACCCTTTCGGGCGGCGAGCGGCGACGGCTCTACCTGTTGCGCCAATTGATTGAAGCGCCCAATCTGCTGATTCTTGATGAGCCGACCAACGATCTCGATTTGCAAACCTTGGGCGTGCTAGAGGACTATCTGGATGAGTTTAGCGGCACGGTGATCACCGTCAGCCACGACCGCTACTTCTTAGATCGCGTGGTACAGCGCACCTTGGCCTTTGAGCACCACGGGCGCATTGTGGAGTATCCAGGGGGCTATAGTCGCTACGCCGAGCGCCAGGCGGAGCGGGCCAAAACGGCTGCGCCGAGCAACGAGCGCAAAGTGGCACCCCCGCGCCCCAACAACCCACCAAGCAAAGGACTCAGCTACAAAGAGCGGCGCGAACTGCGCGAACTTGAAGCCCACATCCCCCAACTCGAAGCCCAACGCGACGAGGTCGCCACCGCATTGAGCGCCAGTGGCAACGACTACCAACAGGCTACCATGCTCAGCGAGCAACTGGCCGAACTAGAGGAGCAGATTGAAGCCGCGTTTCTGCGCTGGGCCGAGTTGGCTGAGAGGTAGAGAGAGAGAACGAGGAACAGAGGATTTCACCACAGAGGCACAGAGGACACAGAGGTTTTTATTATGACTGTTCTCTGTGTTTTCTGTTCTTTGTTCTCTGTTCTCTGTTCTCTGTTCTTTGTTCTCTGTTCTCCGCTCTCTGCTCTCCTCTACCCTCGGATGATCGCCAGCACCTCCTCACGCTTCTCCTCCATCTCGGCAGGCGAAGCGATAGACTCAAGGTTCAGGCGGATCAGGGGCTCGGTGTTGGAGCCACGCACATTGAAGTGCCACGTATCATAGGTGACCGACACGCCATCAAGGCGTTCCACCTTAGCATCGGCGTAGTGTGCAGCCAAGGCATCTAGGCGTCCCTGCACATCAGCAACCTTGGAGTTGATCTCGCCCGAAATGTAGTACTTCGCCTCCAACTCCTTGAGCAGATCGCTCATCCTCACATCACGCTTCGCCAGCAACTCCATGAGCAGCAGCGAAGGCAAAATGCCCGAATCGGCATAGAAGAAATCCTTAAAGTAGTAGTGGCCGGTCACCTCCCCGGCGAAGACGGCATCCTCACTGGCCATGCGGCGCTTAATAAAGGCGTGGCCAACGCGCTCCATCAGAGGCGTGCCGCCCTTGGCGCGAATCAGATCGGGGACAGCCCACGAGGCGCGGACATCGTAGAGAATCTTGGCGGCGGGGTAGCGTTCGAGCAGATACTGCCCCATAATCGCAGTCAGAAAATCGCCAGAAATAAAGACCGCACGGTCATCCACAGCAAAGAAGCGGTCGCCATCGCCATCAAAGAGGAAGCCAATATCAAAACCCTCAGCCAGCACCCGGGCCTGCAACTCGGCGCGATTCTCCGGCTGAAGCGGATCGAGGCCGTGGTTGGGCAGGGTGCCATCGGGTTCGAGGAACATACCCTCAAAGACAATCGGCAAGCGGCTATAGATCGCCTGGAGCGCGGGGCCAACCATACCATTGCCGGTATCCGCAATCACCCGCAGCGGATTCCCCGCAGCGGCCCGCGCCTGTAACGGAGCAACATCCACCAACGAAAGCACATAATCTACAAACTGCTCATTCAGATCCAGCGGCTTCATGGTACCCTTGCGCGTCGGCGTCGGAAACACTTCTTGCTCCACGAGACGCCGCAAATCCTGAATACCCTGATCGCCACTGAGCAGATAGGGCATCTGACGCACCATCTTAAAGCCACTATACTGAGCCGGATTGTGCGAGGCGGTCACCATCATCCCAGCCAAGCCCAGTTTCGCACAGGCATAGTAGTACTGATCGGTACTGACCATACCAATATCAGTCACATCAGCCCCTTGGTCGGTCAAACCCCGCGTTACCGCCTCAAAGATCGCCGGGCTCGAGATCCGCATATCGCGCCCAACGATCACCTGATCCACCTGCAAAAAGCTCACAAAGGCCCGCCCAATCAGATAGGCAACATCCTCGTTCAGCTCGGTCGGATAGATCCCACGAATGTCATACGCCTTAAAAATGCCCGGATTGACCTGCATATGAACCTCCTTGTCCGCTCCGGCAACTCCAATTGTGCCGCAGTTCTAGGCACTATGCTACCACATAACGGTCCAGGCTGATGAGTGCTGGGAGTGGGAGTTCATGGGCATAACATTAAGCCTCCAAAGAACTTTGTTAGCGCGAATAGGTAGTGCCGACTTTAGTCGGCTGAGGTCGCCGACACCCCCCGGATGCCGACTAAAGTCGGCACTACGACGGTAAAGCTGAAAGGCCGTTTCTAAGAAGCTGTCTGAAAAGCCGGGGGGCACACGCTGGAGTGCCGGCTTTAGCCGGCTAAAGCCGGCACTCCAACGCCAAACCATAGACTTTTCAGACAGCCTCTAAAACCATCCCTAACAAAGTTTTTTAGCGTTCCTTTGCGTTCTGTTGCGGCTCTGTTCGGCAATCTACAATCTACAATCTACAATCTACAATCGTAAATGGTATAATACCCAAGCATAACCGCCCCTTTTTTGCGGAGACCTCCATGAGCGAGTTGCACCAACTGACCCTTCAGGACGCCAGTGCCGCCCTTGCGGCGGGCGAGCTTACTTCATTTGCCCTAACTGAGGCGCTCCTTGAGCGCATCCAGCGCCTCGAACCTATGGTACGCGCCTTCCTTACGGTGAGCGGCGAGCAGGCCCTTGAGGCGGCCCGCGCTGCCGATGCCAGCCGCAGCAGCAGCAGTGGCCCGCTGCATGGCATCCCCATCGGCATTAAGGATGTCATCTGCACCCGTGGCGTTACGACCACATGTGGTTCGGCGATCCTCGAAGGCTTTGTACCGCCCTACAACGCCACCGTCGTCGAGCGGCTCAATGCCGCTGGAGCGATCAGCGTAGGCAAACTCAACTGCGACGAGTTCGCCATGGGTTCAAGTACCGAAAATAGCGCCTACCAGGTGACGCGCAACCCGTGGGACTACGAGCGCGTTCCGGGGGGCAGCAGCGGGGGCAGTGCTGCCGCCGTAGCGGCGGGCATGGTGCCTGCCAGCCTCGGCACCGACACTGGTGGATCCATCCGCCAACCGGCAGCCCTCTGTGGCGTAAGTGGGCTCAAACCGACCTACGGGCGCGTCAGCCGCTACGGCCTCATCGCCTACGGCTCCTCGCTCGACCAGATCGGCCCACTGGCCTGGAGTGTCGCCGATCTCGCGTTGATGCTCGAGGCCATTGCGGGCCATGATCCACGCGACGGCACCAGTGCCAACCTGCCGGTACCCAACTATCGCGCAGCCCTCACCGGCGAGCTACGTGGTCTACGGGTGGGCGTACCGCGAGAATACTTCGTTGCAGGGATTGATCCAGCGGTCGAGGCGGTCACCCGTACTGCGCTTGAAGTCCTGCGCGAACAGGGGGCCGAACTGGTCGAAGTCTCGCTGCCACACACCAAATACGCCCTACCGACCTACTACATCATCGCGCCAGCCGAAGCCAGCGCCAACCTCGCCCGCTACGACGGGGTGCGTTACGGGCCACGCGAACCAGGCGCAGGCATGTGGGAGAGCATCGAAACGACGCGCGGGCGGCGCTTCGGGGCCGAAGTGCGGCGACGCATCATGCTCGGCACCTACGCCCTCTCGGCGGGCTACTACGACGCCTACTACCGACGGGCGCAACAGGTACGCACCCTGATCAAAGCAGATTTTAGCCAAGCCTTCGCCCATGTAGACCTCCTGGCCACCCCAACCTCACCCACTGTCGCCTTCAAAATCGGCCAAAAGCTCGACGACCCCTTAGCCATGTACCTAAGCGACATCTGCACGCTCCCAATCAACCTCGCAGGCGTTCCCGGCCTCGTCGTACCCTGCGGCTTCAGCGCAGGCTTGCCCGTTGGGCTCCAACTCATCGGCCCGGCCTTCGCCGAGGAACACCTGTTGCGCGTAGGCGACGCCTACCAGCGCGTGACCGATTGGCACAAACAGCGGCCAGTGGTGGCGTAGCAACATTGAGGTGCTCATGATGGTGAAACCACATGGCTCAGATAGCTCATTGGCAACGAGCAAACTGCTGCTTGAATATTGGCGCACAGCCCCATCATGGCAGATGTCGCACTACTCCAGTTGCTCGCCGACGTCATTGAGCATGCCGAGAGCGTTGCGGAGTTGCGGGCGTGGCTGGTAGATGAGGCGGGGTAGTGTTGGAGAGCGGGGAGCGGGTATCAAGCGATGAATAACGCAAAGCGACCTTCGCCAAGCAACGTAAACCAGACGGTGCAAGAGCGTCGCCTACAGTTGGAGCGTGAGTTGCAGCGCTATGTTGATCTGATCACGACCCATATGCAACCTGAGCGCATCCTGCTCTTTGGCTCACTAGCGCAGAACAGCGTGCATGCTTGGTCGGATATCGATCTCGTGGTGATCCAGGAGACACAAGAACGCTTTCTCGATCGTAGCAAGAGGCTCATCCGCCTCTTGCGGCCCCAAGTAGGGTT
>NZ_NQWI01000116.1 GCF_002532535.1 Candidatus Viridilinea mediisalina | reverse complement strand
AACCCCTCCCGTTCACGGTTCTTTACACGAGAGACCCTGCGCGGCGCTCCTGAGAAACAAAAGCGGTGCGGCGGCGCGTTGGCTCGGTGGCTGAGCCTGCCGAAGCCAGCCTGTCGAAGCCCCGCGTCGCCGCGCCGCGCCCCTACGCTGGCTTCGACAGGCTCAGCCAACGTAGGGGCACGGCCCTCCGCGTTTCTCACAGGCCACTGGCCCGCGGGCCATTTAGTACTCAGACATGGTTTCAGAAACGGCCTTTCAGCTTTACAGTTGGAGTGCCGACTTTAGTCGGCATCCCATGGCAATCTACGACCCCAGCCGACTAAAGTCGGCACTCCATCGGAGACCAAACTGTAAAGTAACTATGAACCATGTCTCAGGGTGACAAAGCCTCCGTCATGCTGAGCGCAGCGAAGCATCTCTTCGCGTGACAACGAGAGACCCTTGTTTGCTATAATGGATTGAGATCAGAAGGCAGTTTGCAAGAACGGGCTGCGCGTATGCCTAGCGATCCTGAAAAGCCTCCTACACATATCGTCAACACGGGTGGCGGCGATTATGCTGAGGGCACTATTGATAAACGTCAAGGGACGTTTGTCACCGAAGAGCAGTCCTACAACGTTGCGGGCTTCGCCAACCCATACATGGGTCTGCGTGCCTTTACTGCGGCTGAACGCGACATCTTTGCTGGCCGCGAACGCATAGTGGCTGCGTTGGCGCAGCGTCTCGCTGCGGAAGATGGTGACCGCCTGCTCTTCATTGTCGGTGCGAGTGGGAGTGGCAAATCTTCACTAGTGCGGGCGGGCCTGATTCCAGCGTTGATTGATGGGCTCAATGCGCGAGGAATGCTCGTCCATAGCCGCAGTGTAGATGCTATTGGCCACGGTGGGCTCGTGGCGGAACTCAAGCGTTGGTTTCAAGATACTGCACATACACAGCCTAACGCAGCGCCTACGTGGTATGTGCTACTGCTTGATCAGTTTGAGGAACTCTTTAGCCAAGCCGCTGCGGATGAACGCGATCAGGCGCTCTCGCTGCTCATTACCTATGCCACCGCCACCGCCCCGTGTCACATCCGCATCATTGCTACCATGCGGAGCGACTTTTTGCCGCACCTCGTGGCCGATCTGCGCTTTGAAGCCTATGAGCGGCGCAAGGTCGTTGTTCGTGCGATGACGCCAGAGGAGCTGGTTGAGGCCATTGAGCGTCCAATTCAGATGCGCCATCCGGGCAAGCGCCTCGAACCGGCCTTGGTGAAGCGCCTTGCCCATGATGCGTCGCGTGACGCCGCCTATTTGCCCCTGCTCCAAGTGACGCTGGAAGAACTATGGCGCGGAGGCGATCTGCGCCTGGGCGCGTACCACGGCCTCGCCGACGCCATTCAGCGGCGCGCTGATGCGGAGGCGGAGGCGTTGAAACAGCATCAGGACGGGATCTTCCTGCGTGCTGGAGTAGAGGAGTTTTATCTTTCTAGTCTACAGCAACGCAACGAAGCCCAACGCAAACAGATGCGGCACACCTATATGGTCTTCACTGGACTAAGCATCTTAACCCTTATCGCCCTGATTGCTGCCAGCCTAGCGGGCTGGTTTGGCCTAGAAGCTCAAGAACGTCGCGTCGCAGCGGAACATACGGCTGCAACTGCGATCGTTGCCCAGGATCAAGCATATCAGCAAGCCCAGATTGCTCGCATACGCGAACTGATTGCCCAAGCAACGGCATCGTTACAACTTAATCGCCCTCAATTAGCTGGACTACTGGTACTTGAAGCTTACCAAACCATGGCGAACACAGAGCCTGCCATTACCATGCCCTGATTACCCCGATGGTGTGGAGGTGAGCGCAGAATAGTCGCGTTACTATGCACCATCGGAGAGGATAACACCATGCCCTTCCCCACTGCCCACGCCCTGATCATTGGTGTCGGTACCTACGTCTACACGCCGCAACTCAATGTGCCGGTCACGGCTGCCGATGCGCAGGCGGTGGCTGGCGTGCTGCGCGATCCGCAGTTTTGTGGCTATCCGCCGGAGCAGGTCGCGCTCCTCTCCAATGCTGGTGCGAGCCGCGATGGGATTCTGGCGGCGCTCGATGGCTTGGCGGCGCGGGTCGGCGAGATCGATACGCTCTTGGTCTTCTATGCCGGCCACGGCGATTATGGCGATGATGGCTACTATTTGACCACCCACGATACGCGCCTGGATGGACACAAGGTTGTGCTGGGTACGGGCATCCGCGAGGCGGAGTTGATTGCGAAGCTGCGGGCGATTAAGGCCAAACGCATGCTGCTGATGGTCAATGCCTGCCACGCGGGTGAGCTTTCGCCGGTACTCTCTGCTGGTAGTGAGCCGTTGACCGGCAAGGTGCTGCCGCCGCCCTTTGCCGCCGCGCTGCTCGGCACCGGCGAGGGGCGCGTGATCATCAGTGCCTGCCGCGAGAAGCAGGTCTCCTTCGTTGGCCCCGGCCCGCTCACGCTCTTTACCCAGGCGCTGGTGGATGGCTTGCAGGGCAAGGGGGTGATCAGCAACCACGGCTTCATCAGCGTCTTTGATCTCTACACCTACCTCTACTTTACGCTTGAAGAACAGGTGGCGCGCCACATTCCGGCAGCGATACGCCAACACTACGGCGAGAAGCAGGAACCAGAGTTGACCATCATCAAAGGCGTTGGCCCGTTCGCGGTGGCGCTCTACCGAGGCGCAACGACCCTCGGCAGCTTTGATGCCTCCGCTACGCCGCCCGAGGGCACGGCGGTGCGCACGGTCAACCCTGCCTACAGCCAAGCGATGCTGCGCCAGCACCAGCAGCAGATCGGCGACCATGCCCAGGTTGGCGTGGCCGTCGCAGGCGATGTGCATGGCAGCATCAACCTAGACCAGAGCAAGCAGCAAGGTGGCATCAATTTCGGGAGCGGCGGAAGCTACGGCAACATCACGATTGGCGATATAGCCGGACGGGACATCATCAGAACTGATGTGACCCATGGCGACCGTATCACCACCGGCGACATGAGCGGCAGCGGCATCGCCATCGGGCATGGGGCGCGAAGTAGCGTGCGCCACGTTGCTACCGGCGGTGGCGATTATGCTGAGGGGAGTATTGATAAGCGGCAGGGAACGTTTGTGGCTGGTGATCAGTTCAATATGTCGGGCAACTTCAGCGGCGCGATCTTGAACATCAAATCAACCCTAACCAACGTTGCGCAGAGCATCGGTGCAGCCCCGCACGGCGACGCGGCGGCGAAGGCGCAACTCCAGACCTTGCTTGAGCGCCTGAGTACCACGTTGCAACAGGTACCGGCGGCGCAAACCAGCGAGGCGGAGGCGGTTGCCGAAACAGCCAAAGCCCTTGTCGAACAGGCGACGAAGGCCCAGCCGAACAAGACCCTCGTGCAGATCAGCGCCGAGGGGCTGAAGCAGGCGGCGCAGAACCTTGCGGCGGTGCTGCCAAGCGTGCTGCCGCTGGCGAACCAGATTGCTGAGGCGGTGCGGAAGTTGGTCGGGGGGTAGCTCACGCCAGGGGCGAGGGGCGAGGGGTGGACAGAAAACGTGTGCGTCCCCTTCTAGAACCGCATTGCAACACCAAGAATCTCGATCTCTTCCCCCCGCTCCCACTTGTGGGCATACCCTTACCCAAAACATTTTGCGTACATATGTTCCATATAAAAACGAGTCTGTATGCAATGTTGAATACAGGATCCCCTCAGAGATCGTACCGTTTGGATGCGTTGCGGCCCGGTTGGCGCGCGTTCTGGTATGCTGAAGAGAGAGGCTCACGGCACCGTGCCGTTCTGCCGCTGCACGAGAAAGGGGCTGGCGATGTCTGCGGAGACGACATGGGCGGAAGAGGAGTTTGGGGCCGCTCAGATGGGGGATGTCCGACGCACCCATCGCTTGGTGGAATTGGCTGAGGTCTTGGGCGCGCAACCCCATGCGTCGTTGCCCCAAGCCACGGAGGACGCCGCACAACTCAAGGCGACCTATCGCTTCTTTGATGCGCCGTGTACGGTGCTGTTGGACGATGCGGAATGGAAAGGGCTCTATGGCCGCATCCATCGGGTCTCCATCGTCCCCGCCAAACCGCCATCGTTGCGCGAGGTCGTGCGCTGGATTGGGCAACTGGGCGGCTTCCAGGGGCGTAGGGGCGACGGCGAACCGGGCATCCAAGCGCTATCGAGAATATCCACCACGGCCACGCGGTCTACCTGCCGCTGGTGGTGCGGTAGGATTGCCAGAAACTGAACCGTCGTGACGCGGAGGGTGGCCCTGGGCTGCACTCCGCGTCGAGCGTTATGAGGAAGAATCTTTGTCAGCATAGGTTTGCAAAATGCGTAACGCCTCACGCGCATGGCGCGAGCCAATATCACGACACACCTTCTGTAAGCGCATAATCACCTGCTGCATCTCACTGACCGGAACCGGGACAAACGCCGCCCTTTCGTCGTGCCCTCCGTCGTGAAGGGGTACCGCAGCAGCGTCGGTCTCATCGCCCCCTCGTTGCGTCGCCACGAGCGCGTTCCTTTCCCTCTCAGAAGCGCAATCCACGCCATCCAATCTACCCATGTGCCACGCGCAAAAAAAACGCACCCCTCGGAGCGGCGCTGACCAAGTCAGGCTCCGAAAGACGCGCTCTATGCCCTTGCGCACGGGCAGGAAAGGTTGTGAAGAATCGTAGGACTAGTATAATCGAAAAATCAAATGCCGTCGCAGGCCGCTACACCCGCCCAGCGACGGTTGCTCCCTACCTACCAGGGCCACCACCAGATGGCCCCCAGGTGTATCAGCACGATCAGCGCGAAGGGCAGGTAAAACGTCGGCTTGCTCGTCTTATGGCGCAAACTCACCATCGCCACCAATGCCCCCGCGCTGCCCCCCAGCAGCGCCAAGCTCAACAAGACCGCTTCGGGAACACGCCGCTGCGTTCCTCCCGCGATGAGCTTATCGTAGCTGTAGACGAGGAGCGCGACGCCATTGATCGCCCCCCACCACGCCCACCAGGGCGATACGGCAAACCAGAGGGCTGCCCCCAGACTGAGCGCCAGCGTCATCCCCACCAGCCAACCCCACGCACCGCCCCGCGAGCGCCGTCGCCGTCGTCGCGCCACCGGCAGCGCCTCCGACGTGCTGCGTCGCGGTAGCGGCGACGCCCCATGCTCAGCCGCCACCACCTGCCGCCGCTGCGCCCGGCACCCCACGCAACGACGAGGCGGCTGGAGGCCGCGCTCACGGTAGAACGCCTGCTCGCCCACCGCCCAGGTGAAGACCTGACCACACTCCTTGCACACCAATTGCTGATCGGGCATAGGAAAGCCGTTCGTACTCCCATTGAACCTGCGTTTGCGAGAAAAGTTTGGCGAGGCTTTGTGAGCATATTCGCTTCCCCCACCCGTCGCAATACCTATGTTAAAAGGGGATCTCCGATCACGCAAACTGCTATACTATACCTAGCGTCCCATGCGCCGTTTCACCGAGAGGAACCGTGATGACCACCACCTATGAAACCGCCGTCACCCTCATTGACCAACTCTCCCCCATTGACCAAGCCCGCCTCATGGCTCTGCTTGCCGAACGCATTCAACAAACCCTTCAACCACGTCCAGCACCATGTCTGGCACCGCCCTCCAATGACGATCCACCCTTCTGGCATACGCCCATCGATCACGGCATGCCAAGAGACGAGCGCCTCGCCTCGCCTACTTCACCACCAGCAGCGATCCCCGACGCCCAGGCCATGGTCACCCGCTGGTTTGGTGAGCCGCTCACCGAAGAGGACGCCCGCGAACTCGCGTTGGATCGCACACTTGCCGAATGGAATTCGTGATTGAAACTACGCCATCTGGCCAGCCATGATGGTGGCTTTACTCGGATTCCTGGTCTTCAGGTCTGGGATCCCGGCAGGTGACGCACCATGCCACGCTCGCTCACCATGCCGCAGCCCGTGTAACAAATGTCATGGGCGTCACGCTTCCCCCGCGCTGCCATCTGCTCACGCGCACGGATCTTGAGGCGACACACAACATATTCGAGGTGCATGGAGCCTTCGGGTTCGACGCGCTCGGCATCGTTCAGCCGGGCATTCCGCTGGCCCTACAACCCTCCGTTGGACGCACCCAAGACGCAATGGGTGCGTTGATGCCGTCTCGCACAATGCGCTGGAACACCCGGCTACCCTCGCTCTTCCCGCCCCTCCTACGCCGCCGTAGGTGTCAATGATTTCCTTCACATTCAGGCCAGATACACCCCACTCCCGACATCAAGACGGCAGGAACGGGCGCAGCAGTGGCCTCTTCCACTTCAAACAGCCGCACCCCACCACGTTGCTCCCACTCCGCGATCAGGTCGCGCACCCGCACCGCCGCCGAGCCGCCGTTCCCGCCGAGGCCGATGCGCCGGGCCAAGGCGCGGTTAGAGGTACGGGTCAACTCCTGCGCTTTGACCAAGCTCACCCCCTCCTCGCGCAGCAAGCGCCGGATTTCGGGGAGTTCTGCGGCCACAATGGCTTGCACCTGCTGATGCAACTCACTCGGTACCCACGGGCCAGGGGACGCTGGCTCGGCCCCATCGTTGGGCAGATCGGGCACCCGCAGCGCTCGTGCTGCGTCCAGGATGCTCGGCCACGTCGGGGCAGGGCGCTGGCTCATCCAGTTCAGGTTGTGCGCCGTTGGGCGCTGGATGCGGATCTCAAAGACAGTGCCCCGCTTGTCGGGGTGGTGCCAGATGCCTTGGGCATCGGGGATGCCGCGCAGCTTGATGCCCGGGCCAACGAGCGCCGTCCAAGTGGCCTGATCCACATTGCCCACGAGCCGTGTTTTGAAGAGCGGCTTGAGCGCCGCATCCAGGCCGGTACTCTCCTTGAGGGCGTTGTGGCCCACGAGGAAGAGAAAGACATCCACCTTGCGCCCCTGCTCGGCGCATGATACTTATAGTCCGTAGACTTATTTGCATCAGTCAGTAGGATGCCTGCATGAAGCAAAAGAAGACATTATTGGTGAAGTTTGGAAGTAATGTTCGCGCATTGCGAGAGAAAAGAGGTCTCTCACAGGAGCAATTAGCCTTTGCAGCTTCTTTAGATCGCACATACATTGGTGGCGTTGAACGTGGCGAAAGAAATATTGCGATTATTAATCTATGTAAGCTGGCTGCTGCTTTAGGCGTACAACCATCGGATCTCTTGGGAGGAATGATTTATGATCAACAACTTTAACTACAGTCCGAGAATCTCTGTGGGAGAATACTTCGAAAGATATACTCTTTTCGACGTAGGATTAACAGTTGAAATGATTTCTCAAGGAATAGCGTACACGTATCATATTTTAGATTTAATAGATAAAACCTTAATAGAACGAGGAGCTTTTCGTTTGTCTCAGATGATGGAATTAGCAAACCTATCCACATTTGTCGGAAATCTGCTGGCAACAGGCATTGCAAATGCATCACATGGTGTTTTCTGCAAAAATGGACCGCACAAATACCCTGATCTTCTCGCTCAAGTTTCCGGTGCTAAAAATGTAGAAATTAAAGTAGCTCTGGAGGATAACAAGCCTAAAGGTCATCTAGCTAAACCTGGTTATTATGTTACATGTCGTTATGTTTTAGGCATGGAAAATGGTGATTTTACTCTTGCTCAACGCGGCGATGTCGTATGGATATGGGAATTACGTTGCGGTCAACTTGACGAAACAGACTTTAATAGCAGTAATACACCAGGCGATTCTGGTAAAACCGCTGTCGTAAACAAAAATGGCATGAGAAAGCTTGAAGTTGTTTATTGCGATCTAGATCGATTGCCTTTTTCACCTAGAGGTCGCCTAATACGTGATTATCGAAATCAATATTCAACTCGATCAAATTTGTTCGAGTAATGCTTGAGCAATGATTTTTCCTAGGATAGGAGGGACTGCATTGCCTATTTGTTTTACTACTTGTGCTCTGCTACCAATAAAAACATAGTCGTCATCAAATCCTTGTAGTCTTGCTCCTTCGCGTGGAGTTAGTGCTCTGTCTTGATAAGGGTGAATACACTTATTAGACGCCGGGTGAACAAAATTTACTGTCAAAGTAACGCTGGGCATATCGGGCTCCAGTCTGCTATACGAAGAACTGAAACCACTGGTAGTTAATCCCATTGGCAATGCATGCCTATTATGGCCTGCATTTCGAATGATGTTAAGCATTTTTGGCGAGTGTTTTGTCGCTTCATGTAGCGTAAGTTGATTTTTTTTACTGCGCATGCTATTTTCATAAGATGTTATCTCGATATCTTTTCGGTATTCTGTTGCAAATTCACCTGATCGAATTTCTGGAAGATCATGAATGGCTTCCATGATCGTAATTGCTGGCTGTAGCTCTACTCCAAATAGGGGCAAATTACTAACTTTCTGCCCACAGATATTACCTGCCATACTTCTGCCATTGAAATAGTGGGTTGGTTTTGGCCATTGAAATGATTTGGCATGTCTGTTTCCTATAATTATTAACCTTTCACGACGCTGGGGTAATCCATAAAAAGCCGCGTTTAGAATTTTCCAACTTACAGTATAACCTGTTTGTTCAAAAAGCTGAAGAATCGCATTTAATGTTTTACCTCCTTCATGTGTTAATAAACCAACAACGTTTTCCAGAACAAACCACTTTGGCTTGTAATAATTGACCACAAGTGCATAGGATTCATACAAGTTATTTCGAGAATCTTTCTCAGTTAGCGTCCGAAATGGACGAATAGAAGAGAAACCTTGGCAAGGTGGTCCTCCAATAATGACATCCGGTTTATCAGCAACACTGGTCAATTTTTCATAACTAACGTAACGAATATCATCCACAATCACATTTGCAGTTGGGTGATTAAGGCTAAATGTCTTTGCTCTATCAGAAAGCAGATCTAATCCAAGAACAACTTCAAAACCCTGAGTTTGTTCAAATCCGTAAGAGAATCCTCCAGTACCACAAAAAAGATCCATTACCTTTAAGCTACTCGATTGCGTGGCAGATCTCGAGTAAAAAATCTCCTGATGAGATGATTTAGCTGTAGTATATCCTTCACCTGGAATTGCGTTTTGTATTAATAATTCATGTGCATTTCTTAATTCAAATACATCAACCCTAAAAATATCAGAAAGAGAACTAAATAAACTATTTGGAGGGCATACTAATCCTCTTTCATATTTACTCAGTTCGTGTGAAGATATTTCAAGCATATTTGCAAGATCTTTAAGCTTTATACCGTGTTTTTGCCTAAGAGTTCGAATGTCCATACCGTAATCTTTCCCGTGTGGTCTGTCAGGTAATGTTCCTAAAACTTTAGGATAGTGGAGGATGAGGATGCTCGGAAATGATAAAGCTCTATCATTCCAGCTAGAAATGTCTGGATGGTACTTATAGTCTGCATTTTAGCACAAAGGTATTTTCTGTCAAATTTGTATCGGTATCCTCTCCATCCTCATCATATCGAAGAGCGACAAGTTTCCACATTCTTGGTATGAGTCACAATGACCGGCTGCTGCTGATCACGGCAGCGTTTCATCAAGGCGGCTAAGCTCGACGCGGCACGGGAGATCGGGACAACGCCCCGTTCGATGTCAACGGTAAAGGCTTTGCTCAGGATAGGCGTGATCTGGCTCATGATGGGACTCCTTGAATATAGAGAAGCGAGGATTCGGGTGTTGCCACAGCACACGCCTCGTGGGTGGCAACATCGCCACGAGGCGCGAGAGACGAACGGCGTTCCAGCGCACCAGAACGCCTCAAACGGGCTGAATGAGGGGGCAGCCTGCGCGTGTAAGGCGCGTGACGAGGATAGATGACATCCGCCTCAACCACCGCCTTCGGCTTCTGGTAGCGTTTGCCATCGGGAACCTCGTGGGTCAGGCTCTTGGGCAGCGAACGGGCGATGGTGTAGAGCGTCTGGACTTTGTAGGCATCACTCGTAATCCGCAGCGTCGCGGTGCCCACGCGGGCCATATCGAGCGCCCCGCCGCGCACGGCATCGGCCCCCACGAGGAAGGGCTGGCCGCGCAAGCGGCCCGCCTCGTGGTCAGGGTCGAGGTCGGCTGGGCCGTCGAGGTAGACGAACGGGGCGAGCCGATCACCGCGCATGACCAATGCGGAGCATGAACACTGCTGGGCCGACATGGAGCTAGAGGATGGCGTATTGCTGCGTCGCGTGCGTCGTATGAGCATGCCGCAGCGTAGGCGGTCTGATCGAAATCGTCTTCTTCCATGTGGGGTTTCTTCCTTGATCGGGCAGGTGGTATGACGCAGTTGCCATATAGCAACACTCAATGCTTGCTTTTGCATGACGCAGTGTGTTATACTTGTAGCTATAACGCAGCGCGTTACGTTTCACCCCCGGTGGGGGTTTGGGGCGCAGCCCCACCAGAGGTTTTAAGGCGGCAGCCCTACACGTAATGCCTATGGAATCATAGCCCTAAGGCTCACACCTATGCTATGATCAAGCACGGACGGTTTCCGTGCAGCTTTAGCAACAAGTGGAGGAAATACCATGACCAAGCCCGAAGAGATTGAAGTCAACGTCCGCCAGCTTGATGAGGAGCAGGCTACTAGTGCCAATGGCACTGAAAGCAACCCGGTTACCCCCCTATTCGACGTAGTACGGCGCATGATTCTGGCAGGCTTTGGGGCCTTTGCGCTCACCCGCGACGAAGCCGAGCAGTTCTTGAACCGCTTGGTTGAGCGTGGCGAGATTGCCCAAAAGGATGCACAGCAGTTGATTGACGAGACCCTAGCCAAGTTCCGGCAAGCCTCGGTGCCACCCACCAGCCAAGTCGAGAGCAATGTCAACAACCTGAGCCACCAGGTAGAGACGGGGCTCGAGCAGATGCTCAACCGCATGAACATCCCCTCGAAGCGCGACATTGATGAACTGAGCGCCAAGATCGCCCAATTGGCCGCCCGGGTCGAGGAGTTGCGGCGTGCGGGCGATACCCCTGCTGCCAAGCCTCAGGTCAAGGGTGAGAAGTAGCGCCTGAACGATTTGGCTTCGACAGGCTGGCTTCGACAAGCTCAGCCAGCGGGCCAGCGGGCCAGCGGGCCACCGCGCCGCTGGCTGAGCCTGTCGAAGCCGCCGCGCTGCCGCCTGCAAGCCCAAGGCTTCTTCGTGCTAATAAGAAGGTGTGGGGCTTGCTCCACCAGCGGGTTTGTGGGCAGTAGCCCCCATGAGATAACGCCCCGTGTTATAATGACCCTACCGCTCACCATAAAGCACCATGGCCTATGCAGCTCATCAAGAAATACGCAAATCGCAAACTCTACCATACGAACCAGAAGCAGTACATCACCCTTGAGGGGATTGCGCGGCTGGTGCAGCAGGGTGAGCCTGTGCAGGTGCTTGAGAATGAGACGGGTGAGGACATCACGGCTGGGATTTTGGCTCAGGTTGTCCTCCAAGCTCGCGGGCGCACGGGGGCGCAACTGCCTACCCAGTTGCTTACCGGCTTGATCCAGATCGGTGGCGATACCATCGCCAACCTGCGCCGTAATCTCGTTACATCTATTGGTGGCGCCGATGTGATTGATGCCGAGATCACCCGTCGCATTGACCACTTGGTTGAGCATGGCATGCTGAGTAGCACCGAGGCCCAACGTTGGCACCAGTTACTCACGCAGACCGACTTTGGCCCCAGTGAGCAGAGTAGCCTGCTTGATCCTGTGCCGAACCGTAATGATGTGGTACGCCTACATAGCCAAGTAGACGCACTCTCCCAAGTGATTGACGAGCTCTTGCGCGAACGCGCATGAGATGGGGAAGGAACAGAAAAACAGAAGAACAGATGAACATCTGCCTCTCTGTTCTTCTGTTCTCCTGTTCCTCTGTTCTCCTGTTCCTCTGTTCTCCTGTTCCTCTGTTCTCCTGTTCCTCTGTTCTCCTGTTCCTCTGTTCTCCTGTTCCTCTGTTCTCCTGTTCTTCCGTTCTTCTGTTCATCAAATGGGGCATCTATGCAGCGCAGCAAGACCGCCCTTGTGCTGGCGGGTGGTGGGATGGCGGGGGCCGCCTATGAGATTGGATCCCTCTGTGCCCTTGACCAACTGTTCGATTACGCTTCGGTCAATGAGTTCGATATCTATGTAGGCACCAGTGCTGGTGGCCTGATTGCTGCATGCATCGCCAATAACATCTCGCCCCGCACGCTGCTTTCCGTTCTCGATAGCTCAATGTTGGGCATTGAACAACTCGAACCGCACCATCTCTTTTCGTTTAATCTTGAGCATATGCTGAGACGGGTGCAGCGTCTGCCGCACGCCCTTGGCGCTGTCTTCCAGCGCCTCGTGCGTGGGCAGGGTCCGCTTTCGGTGCTTGATCTGGTTGAAGCGATCTCTGAGGGTCTGCCTTCGGGGGTGTATGATACCCTCATGCTGGAACGCTACCTGCGTTCCGCTTTGGCCTTGCCGGGGCGCTCCAATCGCTTTGCCGATCTGCCAAAACCACTGCGGATTGTGGCAACTGAACTTGATAGCGGCGAACGGGCGGTCTTTGGGCAGCCGCCCCTGCAAGATGTGCCCATTTCATTGGCCGTCTGTGCTTCAGCAGCGATTCCGATCTTCTACCGTCCAGTCCGCATTGGTGACCACGACTACATTGATGGTGGCATTCGTGGCACCGCTAGCCTTGATGTAGCGATTGAACTAGGTGCTGAGTTGATTGTCTGCATCAATCCTTTGGTACCCTTCGATAACCGCAACCATGCCCCTGGCCACAGTATTCGTGATGAGGGCATGCAGCAGATTGGCAATCAGGTCTTTCGCACCTTCATCCATGCCGGTTTGCACTACCATATGAAGCAGGTGCGTCGTCGCCATCCCAATGTAGACATCATTCTGATCGAACCTTCTCGTAGCGATAACGTGATGTTCAATGATAATACGATGCGCTACGAAACACGCATGAAGATTGCACGCCATGGCTACGAAAGTGTTGCGAACCACCTCAATGCCCACTACACCTACTACTGTGAACTGATGAAACGCCACGGGATGCAGATTAGCAACGAGCGAATTAGCCAAGACCTCCACAACCTTGCTGTCGCTGGCGATGATGTCCACCACATGCGTGCCGCCCTCGCCACCGATGGATCGCTCCACACCGCCCCCGCTGGTCTGGCCCATACCTTAGCAGAATTGGATCGGTTGCTTACTCGTTTAGAAGCGGATCGGGTAACGTGAGCGAGCAGACATAGGACACCACAGAGGCACCGAGGGCACGTCGTCATTGTTGTGGGGCGTACTCGTCTAGAATGATGGTCGTGCCACAAAAAAATCTCTGTGTTCTCTGTGTCTCTGTGGTTTCATGCTCTGTCTCTCTTCAAAACTCTATGCAGGCTCGGATTCTAGTTGTAGATGACATCGATTATAACCGCGACATCTTGGCACGTCGGCTCAAACAACGCGGGTATCAGGTCGAATTGGCGGCTGATGGCGGTGAGGCGTTACGTAAAGTTCGCATCAGCGCCTACGACCTGATTCTGCTCGATCTGATGATGCCCGTGATTGATGGCTATGGGGTGTTGAGCGCATTGCGTGAAGACCCCGTCCTCCGCACGGTGCCCGTGATTGTCGTTTCGGCCCTTGATGAACTCGATAGCGTGGTGCGCTGTATCGAACTCGGGGCCGAAGACTATCTGATCAAGCCGATCAATGCCGTGCTGCTCCACGCTAAGGTTGATGCCTGTCTGGAACGCAAACGCTTACGCGACGGCGAGCGGGCTTCGTTGGCGGCGGCACGCCTTGAGTTGGAGTTGGCGCGCCGTACCCAGGCGGAGTTCTTGCCTGCCAATTTACCCCAACCAGCAGGTTGGGAATTGGCCGCCTCGTTCCATCCGGCACGCGAGGTGGCAGGCGATTTCTACGATGCCTTTGAACTGTCGCATGGGCGCATTGCGCTCATGATTGGGGATGTCTGCGATAAGGGGGCCGGCGCGGCGCTCTTTATGGCGATCACCCGCAGCCTGCTACGCGCCTATGCCGACCAAGCCTGTGCCCTGGAGCGCAGTCCCTTGGAGGCATTGGCGCTGACCAATGGCTACCTGACGCGCCATCATCGCCATAGTCGCATCTTTGTGACCGTCTGGTTTGGGGTGCTCGATCTCGCAACTGGGTATCTACGCTACATCAATGCGGGCCATCCGGCTGCGGTGCTGTTACGTTCCGCTCAGGCTTACGACCTGCTTGAAGTGACCGGCCCGGCCCTGGTGATTAGTGATGACTCCAGTTTTGACGAAGGTGAAGCCCAGTTCCAGCATGGGGATGCGCTGGTGATCTATACCGATGGTGCGAGTGAAGCGCGCGATGCCAAAGGCATCCTGCTCGAAGAGGATCGCGTGATTGCTGCACTCGGCCCACCGCAACCGAGCGCCAACGCCCTGCTTGAGCGCATCACCGCTGCCGTACAGCAACACACCCAGGGTGCCGCCCTTGAGGATGATATTACGATGCTTGCAGTGCGGCGAGGTGCATAACGTTCAGGGATGGTTTCAGAAAGACGAACTTGCGAGGATGCGTGAGGCGAAGCGGCGAGGGCTTCGCGTCTTCGCGTCCTCGCAAACGGTCACGGGCCTACGAACCCATCCCTCAGCTTGAAAGCGCCGAGCGCAGTTCCGCCCGGGCAATCTCCAGACGCAGCAGCCAATGCTGTGGGTCGCTATCGAGTTGGGCCAGCCACGCCTCAACGCCACCCAATTGAGCTATCTCGGCAGCATAGCGATCGGGGGTTTCAAACTCCATGCCCTCAGTGGCCATATAGCCCACACTGAGGCCGGCCCGTTGGCAGAGCAGCGGCCAACTGCAATCGCTCCCGACGCTAGGATCCTGCGAACGGGTGACGATCAGTTCAGCAGCGGGGCGTGAAAACCCCCGTGCAGCGGCCATAACATCCCATTGGTGGCCACTCGCCAGAGCGAAGCTGTGATGCACCAGCGCCTCCGTCTCACGTTGGGCCCGTGGATGGCTGGCAAAGGCCCGCGCCGTTCGCCCGTAGATGGTACATGCATACGCTTCAGCAAAAGCCATGGCGTCAACCAACTCATCGGGGTAGCAGGCAGCCCAGTGGAGCATCCGGTCAAGATCGCAGAAAAGAAAGTGGGGGGCCATAGGCCAATGGCCCAAAGCCGCCGCAAGAGCAGCGCGCCGCCACACCCCCAGGTAGAGGTGGCTGATTGACCAAGTGGCCAACCCACGACGCACCACCGCCCCCTGCTGGTGCAACAACGCATCTGCTGCGGGCACGGTGGTTGGCGTAAGCAGCACCGCCACCGCCGCAAAGCGCTCGGCCAGCAGCGGTAGCACTCGTTCCATCTGGGCCAACAAACGCCCCTCGGGATCGTGATGGGTAGCAGCGAGGATCCAGGTCATGTTATTTCAGATTGCAGATTGTAGATTGCAGATTGTAGATTGTAGATTGCAGATTGCAGATTGCAGATTGCAGATTGCCGAACATGGCGTCCTAATGGGCTGTAGTGTTCTTGATCATGCGCACACTTCAAGCGCAATTGGTATTATACAGGATCACAGGATGCTTGCATGAGCAGAACAGGGGAACAGGAGAACAGGAGATAGTGAACTCGTTCTCTTTGTGACGCATATGGTTCGTAGGAACAGTTTATAGCGCACCGCTGGAGTACTGAGCTTATGATCTGAGGCCATAGGTAATGCCGACTTTAGGGAAGCGGATGTTGTTGATTGCCCCGTTGCTTGGTCACCCTGAGCCAAGGTTCGTAGGAACATTCC
>NZ_NQWI01000115.1 GCF_002532535.1 Candidatus Viridilinea mediisalina | reverse complement strand
TCTATCAACTGGCGTTGGAGTGCCGGCTTCAGCCGGCTAAAGCCGGCACTCCAACGCGTGCCCACTAGCTTTTCAGATAGCTTCTTAGGGATGGTTTCAGAAACGGCCTTTCAGCTTTACCGTCGTAGTGCCGACTTATGGTCTTCCAGTAAATAATCCGCTAACCAGACCTCGCAGATCTGGCATATCTATCAGGTCTAGCCCGTGCCGCGACACCGGATTAATTTCTGGAAGACCATTAGTCGGCATCCGAGGGTTGTCGGCGACCTCAGCCGACTAAAGTCGGCACTACCTATGGCGCAAACTATACAGTATACTGAAACCATCCCTTACTTCAACAAACCAGCACGCTCCAGCAGCGCCAGCGCGTCATCGAAGGCGGCTGCGGTAGCGGCTATCGTGGCGCTGCTGTGGGCTGCACTGACAAAGGCGCTACGCCCGCGCATCAGGTCAACGCCGGCCAGTTGCAGGGCCATGCGGAGTGGCGTGGTGATGGCTGGGTCGCCACCGGCTTTGAGGCGGGCAAGGGGGAACTGATGGGGCACCGTGCCGGGTTCAAGCTCGCAGGCCGGATCGGCAAAGAGGTGCAGGATCGAGCCTTCGCCGTAGACGCTGAAGCCATGCAACTTGCGTGCTTGGAGTACTTGGTTGAGCGCATGTTGTAAGGCTTGCCCGCGTTCCGCCGCCGTTGCCCCCGGCTCACCTGTGGCGACCAGTTCGAGACAGGCGACCCCGGCGGCGGCGGCGAGCGGGTTGGCGTTGTAGGTCCCCTGATGGCGGATGCGACCCTGGGCACCTGCCTCGGCTGCGCCCATGGCAAGGCGGCGCATAATGACTTCGCGCCCGGCCACCGCGCCCCCGGCGAGGCCACCAGCAACAATTTTAGCCAAGCAGATCAAGTCGCCGGTTATGCCCGCCTGGGCCTGAGCGCCACCGGGGCTCACCCGAAAGCCGGTGACAATCTCATCGCAGATCAAGAGAACCTCATGGGCAGCGGTGAGCGCACGCAGTTCGCGCAGGAAATTGGGCGGTAGCGGCACCGTCCCATAGCTCGCCCCGGTTGGCTCAAGGATGACGGCGGCAACATCGTTGCGTTGAGCGAGCGTCGTAGCAACCGCCTCAAGCTCAGGGGGCAGGGTGAGCAGACTGGCCAACTGTTCAGCAGTAAGGCCAGCGCCGGGATCGGTGGGATCGGCACCGGGGGCGGCACCATCGTGCCAACCGTGGAAATGGCCCTGAAAGCGCACAATCAGCGGGCGTTGGGTAAAGGCACGGGCGAGACGCATTGCCAGCATCGTCGCCTCGGTGCCCGACGAGGTGAAGCGCACCCGTTCGGCCCCAGGCACGAGCTGTTGCACCAACTCAGCCCAGCGCAGCGCGAGAGCATGTTCACCACCCGCATGGGTGCCTAGATCGATCTGCTGACGGAGCGCCGCAAGGATAGCCGGATGGCCATGGCCCAAAAGCAACGCCCCGTGGCCACACCAGTAATCAATCAGCCGATTCTCATCAGCATCGTACTTAAACGCCCCAACCGCCCGTTCAATAAAGAGGGGGAAAGGGACTGCACTACGGCCATCGTGGGTCACACCACCAGGAAAACGGCGCTGAGCCTCGGCAGCATGTTGGGCCGAACGGGCAAAACGGGCACGGTAGGTCGCTTCGAGATTCATGAGTCCTTACATACCATATTCGAGACGACGGATAAGTGCTGTGGGCAAGCCGTGTTCAACCATCTGCTTCTGGGTGCGTTCAATCTCATACTCAACACGCATGAAGGTAAGGGTTGCCGCATCGCTATCGAGCAGCGCATAGGCAGCCCGCTTATCCTGATCACGGGGTTGGCCGACACTCCCAGGATTGATGAAGAAACGGCAGCCACCACTTAGATCAATCACATGCTCGCGGGGCGGCTGGTGGCGCATATCGGGCAAGAAGCGTTCAACGCGGTCGTAGACATTGCGTTGCCGAAAGCCTAACTGCACATGGGAATGGCCAACGAAGCAGATCTTCTGGCTAAAGACTTCAAAATTGGCCGCTGCTGCCTCTGCGGAGAGCAGATACTCCCAGACTGGCTCACGCGGACTGCCGTGGGCCAGCAGATAGCGTTCGTCTACATCAATACGAGGCGCAAGGTTGGCCAACCAATCATGGTTCGTGGCGGTCAACTGTTCACCATTCCAGAGATTAGCATTGCGTGCATCGGGATTGAAATCACGCAGATCAATCTGACCCAGACATGCCATATCATGGTTGCCAGAAATGGCAAATTTGGCATGATGACGCATCAGGTCAACACACTCATTCGGGCTTGGACCGTAGCCAATGGTATCACCAAGGCACCAGAGTTGATCAAAACTGCCCGCATCGAGCAAGACAGCCTCCAACGCAACTATGTTCGAGTGGATATCGGAGACGAGCAAGATCCGCATAGCAATTCCGCTTCGTTGACGGAGACCGCGCCACCGGACTATAATGGCACGCGGTTGCGTCGCTGCTAGAATACGTATACTACCATGGTTGAGCCAACAGGCCACTGTCCATACCTTGGACTCAAGCAGAATCAAGCGATCCGCTTTGCCTCACCGACGGCAGAACACCGCTGCTACGCTGCCGGTCAGGCGCAGGAGATTCCGCTTGTCCCGGCGGATTACCAGCGTGCCTATTGTCTTGCGCCCAATCATACTAACTGTCCATTATACACGGGCTCACGCTTACCTTCAACGCCAATAATGCCCCTCACGCCGCGCTTGGAGGCAACCCCAGAAGCGGCAGGGCTGCGCGGCTGGCTGGCTGGTCTGCCCATGCGTGACCGCATGATCTACCTAGGGCTGCTCTTGCTCTTAGGGATCATTCTGGTTGTCTACGCCTTTGCGAGCATAGATCTGCTCCGCGACAGCAGCTTTTTTGGAGGCTCGGCAACCGCGCAGCCGCCAATGAACACAGAGACAGCGGTGCCAACCTTAGCGGCAACCGCCACGGCCACGGCTACCCCAACGCTTGCGCCAACAGCAACGGCAAGCGCCACCCCCAGCGCGACGAGGCTGCCAACCGAGGTGCCGCCCCCACCGCCCCCACCCCCGCCACCGCCGCCGCCACCAACCGAGGTGCCGCCACCCCCGCCGCCGCCGCCGCCCCCACCAACCGAGGTGCCGCCGCCGCCAACCGAGGTGTTGCCCACGCCAACCGAGGTGTTGCCCACACCAACCGAGGTGTTGCCTACACCAACCGAGGTGTTACCCACACCAACGGAGCTACCTGCACCTCCGACTGAGCCGCCCACGCCGCCAAGCGAACCGACGGTGCCACCAAGCGAGCCAACAGAGCCGCCGAGCGAGCCGCCAGAACCGCCGAGCGAACCGCCGAATCCGCCTGCACCTGATGCCACCGTCGAGGCACCACCAACTCCGCGTGGGCAAATTCCCTAGTGCGTTATACACATGTTGGTCACAACCTGCCCCTATTTTCTCTTTCCTCTTTTCTATTTCCTTCCCTATGATGGAGTCCTTATGCTTCGCATTAGCATCATTGGCTTGGGCCTGATCGGGGCATCGCTTGGGATGGCCTTGCGCGCCGCCGATCCGAAAGAGTCGCCCCTTGGCCCGCTGGAGCTTACCGGATGGGACCGCGATGCGCGGGTGGTGAAGGAGGCCCGTGGCCGTTTGGCGATTGACCGCGATGCGCGTACCCTCGATGAGGCAGTACGGAATGCTCAATTGGTGGTGGTTGCCACCCCGGTTCAAGCTGTGCGTACCGTGTTTGAACAGATCGCCCCGCTCTTGCCAAGTGGGGCGGTGGTGACTGATGTGGCCAGTACGAAGGCGGAAGTTTCCCGCTGGGCCGCAGCGAGTTTGCGCCCAGGCGTAGCCTACGTCGGTGGCCATCCGATGGCCGGCAAAGAGCGGGCCGGGGTCACCGCTGCCGACGCGGAACTCTTCCAAGGTGCGATCTACTGCATCACCACCGCGCCTCAGACACCCCAAGGAGCCCTTGATGCGGTTGAGGCACTCGTGCGCACCGTGGGGGCCAAGCCCTACTACATCGATCCTGAAGAACACGATGCCTATGTTGCGGCCATCTCGCACCTGCCCATGCTGCTCTCGGTGGGCCTGATGGAGATCACGAGCAGCAGCCCCGCCTGGCGCGAATTGGCCCCCCTCGCGGCCACCGGCTTCCGCGATGTCTCGCGGCTCGCGTCGGGCGACCCCGAGATGCACCGCGATATTCTGCTCACCAATCGCGCCGCGTTGACGCGCTGGATCAATGCTATGCTGACCTTCTTGGTGGAGGTGCGCGATCAGGTGGAAGCCGAGGACACGGCCAGCATCGAGGCGCTGTTGCAGCGCACCAAAGCCCAGCGCGACACATGGCTCACTAGTCGCCCCAACCTGCGCCCCGGCGAGGCCGACTTCTTACACCAACCCGATCTCGAACGTCCCGGCCTGCTCAGTTTCCGCTTTCCAAAGCGCAAAGGTGACGGATAAGGCTATCGTGGGAGGGAGGTTTTCGGGGATGGCGAAGCCATCCCCGAAAACCTCCCTCCCACGATCCTAGAGGTTCCACTTTTGGTATAATAACGCGGTTGGAAGAAACGTATACACGAGGTTTTTGCCCATGACTAGCGCCGCGCCCCGTCGCCCAACCGAAATGGCTAAGGCTTATGAGCACCAGCAGGTTGAGCGTCGTCTCTATACATGGTGGGAAGAGCAGGATTTCTTTGCGCCTCGCGCCGATGCGCCCCATCCGCCTTTTGTGATTGCGATTCCGCCCCCCAATGTGACCGGCGAGCTCCATTTGGGCCATGCCATGTTTGTGACCATTGAGGATCTCATGATTCGCTGGCGGCGGATGCAGGGCTACCAGACGCTCTGGATTCCTGGTACCGACCACGCGGGGATTGCGACCCAGACCCAGGTGGAGCGTCTTTTGCGGAGTGAGGGGACTTCGCGTCAAGCTGTTGGCCGTGAGGAGTTTCTGCGCCGTACATGGGCCTGGAAGGAGAAGTATGGCGGGGAGATCTGCAATCAGTTGCGTCGCTTGGGGGCTAGTTGCGATTGGGCCCGCGAACGCTTCACCCTTGATCTCGGCCTCTCGCGTGCGGTACACACCGCCTTCAAACGGCTCTATGATGATGGGCTGATCTACCGGGGTACCTACTTGGTCAATTGGTCGCCCAACCTCCAGACGGCGGTCAGTGATCTGGAGGTGGACTACGAACAGCGCAATGTTTCGATCTGGTATGTGCGCTACCCGGTGGTGGACGCGCCCCAAGCCGACCAAGCGCTGGGGCCGGGGGGCCATGCGTGGGGTTCGGGCCGGTGGGCTGAAGGGGTGACTGAGTGGATTACGGTGGCAACGACACGCCCCGAGACGATTCTGGGTGATACGGCGGTTGCTGTGGCCCCCGCTGATGAGCGCTATGCTGCGCTGGTGGGGCGCTATGCCTGCCTGCCCGCCCTGGGTCGCGCTATTCCTATTCTTGCCGATGAGTATGTGGATAAGGATTTTGGTTCGGGTGCGGTGAAAATTACCCCCGCCCATGATAAGAATGACTATGAGGTTGGCCGTCGCCACCAACTGCCCCTGATCAATGTCTTGAACCTTGATGCGACCATCAATCAGGCCGGTGGCCCCTATGCGGGCCTCGACCGCTTTGAGGCCCGTAAGTCCATGTTGGCCGATCTGGAGAAAGAGGGCTTGTTGGTCAAGACCGAGCCCCATACGATGAGTGTTGGCATTAGTCAGCGCGGCGGTGAGGTGATTGAGCCGTTGCTCTCTGAGCAGTGGTTTGTGCGTACCCGAACGATGGCCGATCTGGCTATGGCGGCGGTGCGCGATGGGCGCACGCGCATTATTCCCGAACGCTTCGAGAAGGTCTATTTCCATTGGCTGGAGCATATCGAAGATTGGTGCATCAGCCGCCAACTCTGGTGGGGCCACCGCATTCCGGTCTGGTATCTGCCCGATGGCACGATGGTGGTGCCCGGCCCCGATGAAGCCCCGCCGGAAGGTGGCATCCAAGACCCCGATGTCCTCGATACGTGGTTCAGTTCGGGCTTGTGGCCCTTCTCGACACTGGGCTGGCCCGATGATACGCCCGATTTGGCCGCCTTCTACCCCAATAGCGTGATGGAGACGGGCTACGATATCCTCTTCTTCTGGGTGGCGCGCATGATGATGATGGGCTGCTACTTCACTGAGGTCGAGCCCTTCCATACGATCTATCTGCACGGCCTGGTGCGCGATGAACACGGGCGTAAGATGTCGAAGAGCTACGGGAATGTGGTGAATCCATTGGAGGTGATGGATGCCCACGGTACCGATGCGCTGCGCTATACCCTGACGACGAGTGGGACGCCGGGGCAGGACATTAATCTCAATCCGCAGCGCATCGAGTCGGCACGCAATTTTGCCAATAAGCTCTGGAATATGACGCGCTTTGTGATCGGTAAGCTCGATGGGCAACGCGAGTCGATCTTTGATCGCCAGTTGGAGTATATGAGTCTGGCCGACCGCTGGATCATATCGCGCTATGCCCGCTTGAGCATTGAGGTGGATCGGCTCATGGAGGGCTACAATTTTGGTGAGGCGGGCCGCCAGATCCACGATTTCCTCTGGGGTGAGTTTGCCGATTGGTATGTTGAGTTGGCCAAGGTGCAGTTGGAAGGCGATGCGACGGCCCAGCGCACGACGCGCGCGGTGCTCTATGGTGTGCTTGAGGGGGCGCTCCGCCTCTTGCACCCCTTTATGCCCTTCGTGACCGAAGAGTTGTGGCACTATCTCGTGGCCGATGGCCCCTTTGCCAGCCCCTACCCTGATGCGCCGCGCACCATTATGCTCGCCGCCTATCCCGTGCTGCCCGCAAGCTACCTTGATGAGGGTGCCGAGCGCGATTGGGCCATGGTGCAAGAGTTGATCGTTGCCATCCGCAACATCCGCAGTGAGTACAAGGTTGAAGCGGCCAAATGGGTAACCGCAACGATTGTGGGCGGCCCCCATACAGCCATGCTGCACGCCCAAGCGCCCCTGATTGCCCGCCTGGGCCGCGTGAAGGCGGATGAACTGCGCGTGACCCATGAACTAAGCGAGAAGCCGCGTCAAGCCGCTACGATTGTCTTGGGCAGTATCGAATGTTACCTACCGCTCGCAGGCATGATCGATCTTGGCGCCGAGCGGGCGCGGGTACGCAAAGAACTCGATACGGTCGAGATAGATGTGGCGCGCCGCGAAGCGAAGTTGGCCAATACGAGCTTTGTCGCCAAAGCCCCGCCCAACGTCGTCGCCCGTGAACGCGAAGGGCTAGAGACAGCACGGGCGGCGTTGGTGAAACTCCAAGCGCGGCTGGAGGAGCTTTGAATAGGGATTCGCATAAGAGGCTGTCTGAAACGTCCATGAACTGGTGTTGGAGTGCCGGCTTCAGCCGGCTAAAGCCGGCACTCCAACCGCGTGCCCACTAGCTTTTCAGACAGCTTCTAAGGAGCTTTGACCATGCCTGATGAACCCACTTCCGATGCCTCAGACGAGCATGTCCTCTACCAAGGGCGTCTGCACTGGACAATCGCGGTGCGTCCGGTGATGATTACCAGTTTGGCCCTGGTACTCTTGAGTTCGGGCGATCTCTTGCTGGGAGTGGGCGTCATGCTGGTGGCCGCTGTCTTCTGGGGGGCGACGCTGTTGGCGGCAAGCAATAGCGCCCAATTGATTACCGAGCAGCGCGTGCGCCTTAGCAGTGGCCGCATCTTCCGTGAGCGCGTTGAGATTGCTTTGACCCAGGTTGAACGTGTGAAGGTTGAACGGGATGTGATGGGGCGCTGGCTGGGCTATGGCACCCTCGTGGTTGAGGGCAGAAGTGGTGAGCGGGCAAGTTGTCCCAACCTAACCCAGCCCGATGAGTTTCAGCGCGAGCTTGAGGTGGCCGCTGGCTTGGGGGGTGAGTGAGGGCACAGAGAATTTGAACCACAGAGGCACAGAGGACACAGAGGTTTTTTGGGAGGTGAGGGCCATTCAAGACATTCCTAACCAATCTACTATGCCTCCCCGCCCCAGCCTCTTGCGTCCAATCTTGGTTGGCCTGATTTTTGTGGTAGCCAATGTGCTGGCCTATCTACTTTTGCCCCCGGCGCTGATCGAGCGTTTGGGGGCATTTGGGTATGTGGGCGCGTTGCTGGCAGCGACGCTTGCGAATGCCACCGTGATTGTGCCGGTGCCCTACTATCCGCTGATTATGCGCTTGGGCCAGGCGCTCAACCCCTGGGGGGTTGTCTTTGCCGCTGCCCTTGGCTCCGCCTTGGGCGAGTTGGTAGCCTACTATGTGGGCCGTTCGGGTCGCCATGTGGCCGAAACAACCCCCTTTTACCTCTGGGTACAACGCCAATTGCGCCATCCCTGGCGTGCCCCATTGGTCATCTTTCTGCTCGCGGCACCGCCCAACCCGCTCTTTGATGTCGCCGGTCTGCTCGCAGGCGCCCTCGGTGTCCCCGTCTGGGTCTTTTTTATCAGCACCTTTTTGGGGCGCATTGCACGCATGAGTGGGCTGGTACTCTTTGGAGTCTGGTTGGATGCATCCTAGAATTTGTCGCTTTGCACCATCCCCTGTTTAAGGGTACAATCAACGGTAGTTGATCCTCCCATACCGCCGCCGCTCGTAACGGTATTGTCCCACGGAAGGGAGACTTATGCGCGTTGTTGCGATGATTATGGCCGGAGGTGAGGGTACACGCTTGAGTGTCCTCTCCGAAAAACGGGCCAAACCCTCGGTACCATTTGCCGGGAAGTATCGGATTATTGACTTTACGCTCTCCAATTGTGTCAATTCGGGCATCTTTGATGTGGCCGTGTTGACCCAATATCGCCCCCATTCGCTCAATGACCATATCGGGATCGGGAAGCCTTGGGATCTCGACCGCAATCGTGGAGGCGTGCGCCTGCTTCAGCCCTACCAGGGCCGCAATGATCAGAGTTGGTACCGTGGTACCTCTGATGCGATCTACCAGAACCTGACCTTCCTCAGTGATCACCGCGCTGATCTGGCGCTGATCCTTTCGGGCGATCATATCTATAAGATGGACTACAATGCCATCATTCAGACCCATCGCCGCCGTCAGGCCGATCTGACGGTTGGGGTGATGGAGGTTCCTCTGGAAGAGACTGATCGCTTTGGGATTATGACGGTGGATGAGCAGGATCGCATTGTTGAGTTTTCGGAGAAGCCCAAGAACCGTGATAAGGGCAATTTGGCTTCGATGGGTATCTATGTCTTCAATACCGATGTGCTCATGCGGCGCCTCTCTGAGGGCAATGATGACCAGCCGCGTATTGATTTTGGCAAGAATGTGATCCCCGCAATGATGGCGGAGGATCGCGTGGTGGCCCATCGCTTCCAAGGCTATTGGGTTGATGTGGGTACCATCCAGTCCTATTGGGAGACGAGTATGCAACTGCTCGATCCCCAACTCGATTTTGACCTCTACGATCTCGATTGGCGCATTCTGACCCGTAGTGAAGAGCGCCCCCCGGCCAAGATCGGGCCGCAGGCGCGCGTCAATCGGGCGATCATCTGTAATGGCTGCACCATTCGCGGTACCGTCGAGAACTCTGTCCTCTCACCGGGCGTCTATGTCTCGCCTGGGGCGGTGGTGCGCGATAGTGTGGTGATGAACGACACATGGATTGGCCCTGGCGCGGTGCTGGATCGGGTCATTGTGGATAAACAGGTTGTCGTAGGGGCTGGGGCGCGCCTCGGTGATGGTGATGATCTGAGTGTGCCCAATAAAGCTGAACCCGACAAGCTCAATTCGGGCGTCACTGTTGTCGGCAAAGCTGCCCATATCCCGCCGGGAATTCGTGTGGGCCGCAATGTCGTGATCAACGCCGACCGCGATGAGAGTGACTTCCCAGAGGGCCATGTCGCCTCCGGTGAGACGATCTGAATACGATTGTAGATTGCAGATTGCAGATTACCGATTACCGAACATGGCGTCCCAATGGACTGTAGCATGCTTGATAATGCGGCATGTTCACGGGTAATTGGTACTACAGGCAGATACTATGCTACGAACTTTAGCCCTGATTCTGGCTGGTGGCGATTCGCCTGCGCTCTCGGTCTTGACGGCAGAGCGTACCGAGGCGGCAGTGCCCTTTGCCGGAAAGTATCGCATCATTGATTTTACGCTCTCGAATTGTGTCAATTCGGGTATCTATAACGTCGGCGTGCTCACCCAGTACCGCCCTCGTTCGCTCTTTACCCATCTGGGGGTTGGGCGTCCTTGGGATCTCGACCGCGCTCAGGGCGGTTTGCGGGTGCTGCATCCCTCGCCGACGCCCGATGGTGGCGGTTGGCAGCGCGGCACCGCTGATGCGGTGCGCTACAACCTTGATCTGATTGAAGATCAGGCGCTTGATGCGGTGTTGCTCTTGGCGGGTGACCACATTTATAAGATGGACTATCGCCCGCTGGTGGCGCTCCACGCCGAGCAGGGGGCCGATGTGACCATGGCGGTGCATAGTGTGAATCCGCACGACTCACGGCGCTATGGGATTGTCTCGGTTGGTGGCGATGGGCGCGTGGATCGTTTTGATGAGAAGCCGCGCCGCACCAGTTCCAGCTTGGCCTCAATGGGCATCTATGTCTTTCGCAAGCAGTTCCTGATTGATCTGCTGCGCGAGAACCAAGCATGTGATTTTGGCCGCCACATTTTGCCCCAGATCATTGGGCGTTGCAACGCTTTCGCCTACAACTTCCAAGGCTACTGGGCCGACGTGGGCACCGTCCAAGCCTACTATGAGGCCAATGTGGCCCTCTTGGCCGAATCGCCTGCCCTTGATCTCTACGATCCTGAATGGATCATCCATACCACCAGCGCAGACCGCCCTGGCGTCGAGATCGGCACCGATGCCCGCGTCGAAAATAGCCTGCTCAGCGATGGCTGCCGCGTCTATGGCACCGTCCTGCGCTCAGTCATCTCGCCGGGGGTCTATGTCGCCCCGGGTGCTGTCGTGCGCGATTCCGTCCTCATGGGTGATGCGTGGGTTGGCCCCGATGCGGTGGTGGATCGCTGCATCGTTGACGAGTGGGCGCGCATTGGGGCCCGCGCCGTCATAGGTGAGGGCGAAATGGCCACCCCCAACCATGAACAGCCAGAACGACTCAACACCGGCCTGACCATCGTGGGCCTGCGTGCCCACATCCCCGAAGGTGCCAGCATTGGGCGTAACGTCGCCATTCGCCCACGCAGCAGCGAACAGGCTTTTCCCAAGGATGGGAAGGTGCCTAGTGGGGCGACGGTGTGATGCCATTGTAGATTGCAGATTGTAGATTGCCGAACATGGCGTCTCAATGCGCTGGATTGTCATTGGGCATGCGGCATATTCAATGGTAATTGGTTGGGATGCCCAGGATGGCCCTCACCCCCTACCCCCTTCGACAAGCGGCCCCTGAGCTTGTCGAAGGGCAGGGCATCGCCTCTCCCACGTTGTGGGAGAGGGGCGAAGGCAACGCTGTTTTTGTGCGTCCCTTTTTGTGTATGCTCCCAACTTCAAAACCTCGGTGTCCTCTGTGCCTCTGTGGTGAACATCTCTGTACCTCTCTGCACCTCTATGACCATCCCTGAGATTCAAGTAGACTCCTCCATCCGCTCGCGTCTTGGCCAAGGGCATCCTTGGATCTACCGTAACCATGTGCGTGAAGGACGCAACTTCGCCAGTGGCCAGTGGGTGCGGGTGCGCTGTGGTGGCTGGAGTGCCTATGGGCTCTGGGATGCCGAGAGTCCGATTGCGGTGCGCCTCTTTAGCCGCGAACAACTTCCCGATGCAACCTGGATCGCGGAACGGGTTTGGGATGCGTGGGAGCTACGCGCCAGCCTGCGCGATCATGGCGCGACCAGTGCCTACCGCTGGATCTATGGTGAGGGCGATGGGTTGCCTGGCTTGGTTGTGGATCGCTATGGCGATTATGCTACCATTCAGACCTATGCTGCCAGTGTGCAAACACTTGTACCAATGGTGGCGACAGCGTTGCGCCGCTGCGATCCGGAGTTGCGCGGGGTGTTGCTGCGCGAACGTGAGCCCGATGCGGCCACTGAGGCTGCGTCCGACACGGAAGGCATGCGCCTGCTCTGGGGCGAATGGCCGCCCAACGAGTTGGTCGTGCAAGAGCATGGTCTCTACCTGCAAGCCAATCTCTTCCAAGGGCAAAAGACCGGCCTGTTCCTTGATCAGCGCGAGAATCGGCGTACCCTGGAGCAGTTCGCTGGTGGGCGCACCATTCTCAACTGCTTTGCCTACACTGGCGCATTCTCGCTCTATGCGCTCCGTGGCGGTGCTGCTCAGGTGGTGAGTGTTGATCAGGGACGCGGGCTGGCCGAAGCTGCCGCTGCCAATCTCGCCCTGAACCAGCTTGAGGCTGCCCGCCACAGCTTTGTGACCGAGGACTGCTTCGCGTTGCTGGATGGCTACGCCAAAGCCGGACGCAGTTTCCAACTGATCATCCTTGACCCGCCAAGCTTTGCGCGTCAGAAGAGCAACATGCACGCCGCAGTCCGAGCCTACACCCGGCTCAACGCGCTCGCCCTGCGCTGCCTTGAAGCGGGTGGTCTGCTGGTCAGTGCTAGTTGCACCAGCCAGGTAAGCCCCGAACAATTCCGAAGCATCCTAGCCGATGCCGCCCTCCAAGCCCAAGTCCGGCTCCAATTGATCCACGAAGCCGGACAACCCCTTGATCACCCGGTACCCGCATGCTTCCCCGAAGGGCGCTACCTGAAATTCGTAGTCGCCCGCATGGTGCATGGGTGGTAGGAGGGGGCGCGAGGGCACGAGGATGCGCATATTGCCGCAAAAGAACGCGAAAAAATTGGTTTTGGAAGCATTGCGCATCCTGATGCCGCATGCCAGCGGAGGAGCGCCGCCCCGCCGGGGCGGCGCTCCTGTGTTGCAGGCTAACCTTATCATCTCTGTGCCCTCAGTGCCTCTGTGGTTCAAATCTCAGTGCCTCTGTGGTGCAAACCTCTACCCTTTTTCTCATCTTTCCCCCCTTGCCAAAGGGTGCTTGAGTGTGCTAACGTAGAGCCAGACATCGCACATGATCATGTCACTGGTTGCCGCGATGGATGGGCCGATGTGTGGGGCTGTAGTGCGAACATGCGCCACTTGCCGGTCTGTGCGACCAGGATGAGCGGAAAGGCTTGTATGTTACCCCACTTAGCGATCCGGCGGGCTACGGCGCATCCGGCTGACTACCTCGCTGTTGCTGCATTCCACCGGCTGACCGGCGAAACGGCCACGCCCGACGACCTCCTCGCCTTTGATCGCACGTGTGAGCGGAGCGGTGCCCATTCGTGGCGCTACCTCGCTCAGGACCACGCCGGTACAACCCTTGGTGTGGCCCACTTTTTCCCGGTGACTTGGCGCAAAGAGCCTGGCACCTATTGGATTGCCGCTCGTGTGCGCCGCGATTATGAGCGCCAGGGCATTGGTTCGGCCCTACTCGCCCAGATGGAGGCTGATTTGGGCGTGTTGGGGGCACGGGCGATGTGGCTCATGGTGCCTGAAGAGCAGCCTGAGATCATGGCTGCGTTGCAGCGCCGGGGCTTCCGTGAGCAGATGCGCAGCCACCCCTTTACCTTGGAGGTGGCCCAAGCGCCCAGTTTGCAGCTTGAGGCGCGCCTAGAGCGTTTGGCCACGCATGGCTTGCGGGTGCGCACGCTTGCTGACTGTCGCGCCGAAGACCCTGACTGGCTGGAGCGGATCTATGCGCTGCACGCTGCGATTACCCGTGAAGTGCCGATCCCGGAGAAGATTTTTGTCACCCGCGAGGAGTTTGCAGCCTTTGCGGTTGAAGCGCCTGATGCCCTGCTCGACGCCTTCTTTGTTGTGTGTGCGGGTACAGAGTATGTGGGGCTGAGCTTTATGCAGCGCCGGGCGGCAAACCCTGGGACACTCTATCAGGAGTTGACCGGGACGTTGCCCGCCTATCGCGGCTTGGGGCTGGCGCACACCCTCAAGGAGTTGACGATTGACTATGCGCTTCGTCATGGCTACCAGCGGATTGTGACCTGGGTTGAGGATACCAATAGCGGCATGGTGGCGATTAACCAGCGCTATGCGTTCGTGCGCGAAGCGGGCCTCGTGCTGCTTGAGCGCCCGGTTGCGCCTGCCGTCATGCTTGAACCGGCCCAGGTGCAGGTGGCTGCTCGGTAGGGTTGTGCCTCCGGGTGGAGTTGCACTTCAAGATACTGCTGGTGACAGGTAGGGACACGGTGCGCCGTGCCCCTACCTAACTCTTTCAGGTATAGCGTTCTTTGGGAATTTTGGATAGGGAATTCTTCCAATACGCTCCACCAAGATGGTCAACTTGGCCCTAAGGCAAGTTTGGCCGAGCGGATCGAACGCACCGTATTGAGTGGTGTGAATAGCGCCGAATTTCCACACGCCTTTGCCGTACGCGAGGCTATCCGCTCGTGGAGCTTTCTGCAACTCAATCCAAGCATACTCCGCGAACCGAGTTCGCTCCTCAATCCGGCCTCGCTCTACCCAGATGGGCGTTATCTACCCAATGTGCTGGCGCGCATCCAATCCAGCGATCCTCTGCTTCTACAAGATATAGCGCGTGATCTTGCCAATATCGTACCGGGCCTCATTGGGCTTCATGTCGAAGAGGATCGGCCAAGCGATCGCTATACGCTCTGGGCCACCATGGAGGATGGTCGCTCCTTTTCAGCGCGCTTGCTCTCCGATGGCACCTTGAGGATGCTCGCCCTGGTCACCTTAGCACACGACCCGCAACACCAAGGGGTGCTCTGTTTGGAAGAGCCAGAAAACGGGGTTCATGCTATGCGTATGGAGCGCATCGCCGACCTTCTGTGCAGCCTCGCTACCGATATGCAAGACCCCGCAGACGCACAGCGCCCCCTCCGTCAACTCCTCGTCAACACCCACTCACCGGCACTTGTCAAACAACCAAGCATGTTACCTGCCCTCATCTTCGCCCAGACTGTCACCAGCGTGGACGCTCAAGCGTCCCATGCGCTACAGCGCGTCACCCGCATGGCACCTGTCATCGCCTCCACATCTGCTGTGAGCGATCATGCCTACGCGCTTGATCGGATCATTGAGTATCTCACAAGTGCTGACGCTGAGGAAGCCGTAGCTGAGTTGAGAGGAGCGAGGCGATTATGAGTATGCTTGTCCTCGCACTCTATGGCGAAGGGGCCACAGATGAGCGGTTTCTCGCCGTGATTGTCCAGCGCACCGCTCAGGAGTTGCTTCTTCACGAGGGACACAGCATCGTTGATGTGCTGCCACCATACGTGGTGCAACCTGATCAGAGGGTAATACCATTTACGATTGTAGATTGCCGAACATGGCGTTCCAATGGTCTTTAGCGTTCTTGATCATGCGGCATGTTCAAGGGTATAAGGCTTACCATGCAGTTCAACCTTTCGGCCTCTCTACCAGCCACGCCACCGCGTATGCCCCTAAGGTGACCTCTAGGCTGCCATTGGGCTGTGTGCGGTAGCTTGTGGCGTTGAGGCTGTCATGCAGTTCTGCGTCTGGCGTGAGGTCAAGGCATACTGCCTGAGTTTGGGCGGTGACGTTGTGTAGGCAGTAGATGCGTTGCGTGCCGTCGGTACTCTGGCGCTCAAGCGCAACGATGGGCTTGCCCAGATCGAGGATGCGCTGGGGGATGTTGGGGTGGAAGGCGGCGGCGCTGCGCCGGGTGCGTATCAGCGTGGCCATGCGTGCAAAGACTTGGGCTGCACGGCTGTTTGGATCGGCTAACTGAGCCTCAATTGCGCTGCGCTCCCACTTGGCGCGGTTTAATGTGCGTGCCCGCCTCGTTACCGCAAAGCCCGCATGGTTGTTGGACGATCCTACCAAGCTGTGTACATAGATTCCCGGTACGCCTTGCAGTGCCAGCATGATCGCTTGTGAGGCCACAAAGCGATCTACTGTGAGCGCCTGCGGTTCATCTGCGGCTGGATCGGAGAGCGCATCAAACCAGGTGCAATTGAGTTCATAGGCGCTCTGGGTGCCGTCGGGGTTGTTTTTATAGGAGACCAGCCCGCCGTGCCGTTCTACCCGCGCACAGAGGGCGGCAACCTGTTCGCTACTCAGCAAGCCTGTTGCCGGCACGACCCCAATGCCGTCGTGCGAAGCCAGAAAGTTGAAGAAGGCGGTGTTGGGCCCAGGCGGGGCC
>NZ_NQWI01000114.1 GCF_002532535.1 Candidatus Viridilinea mediisalina | reverse complement strand
TCGCGTCTTCGCGCCCTCGCGTCTTCGCGCCCTCGCGTCTTCGCGCCCTCGCGTCTTCGCGCCCTCGCGTCTTCGCGCCCTCGCGTCTTCGCGTCTTCGCGCCCTCGCGTCTTCGCGCCCTCGCGTCTTCGCGTCTTCGCGTCTTCGCGTCTTCGCGTCTTCGCGTCTTCGCGTCTTCGCGTCTTCACGTCTTCGCGCCCTCGCGTCTTCGCGCCCTCGCGTCTTCGCGCCCTCGCGTCTTCGCGTCTTCGCGTCTTCGCGCCCTCGCGTCTTCGCGCCCTCGCGTCTTCGCGTCTTCGCGTCTTCGCGTCACATCACGCCGCCAACGGGGTAGCCTGCTCAAAGAAACTCAGGTTATACTGCTGGTTCCAGCCGTGTGGATGGTAGCCCTTGGTGACCTGATCATAGACATAGAGGCCATCAAAATCACCACGGGCAATCGCATGCAGCGTAGCAACCAGGCTATCAATCTCTTGCTTACTGGTGGCAAGGCCGATGCTGGCGCGCACCAAGCCCAACTGGCCCACATCGCAGCCCGCCTCTTCGCGGGCCAAGAGGCGGCGCACGTAGGGTTGGGCACAGAAGCTACCACTCCGCACCGCGATGCCCGCTTCATAACTGAGCATCGCGGCCACCAGATGAGGATCAAACTGGTCGAGGCAGAAGGGGATCACGCCCAAGCGCGTATCAGCCTGATCGGGATCGCAATCACCATAGATCCAGAGGCCCGGCACACGGGCCAACTGCGCGAGGGCATAGCTGGTCAAAGCCGTCTCATGGGCGCTCAACCACGCAAAGCCCACCTCTTGCAGCGCCAAGCATGCCGCTGCCAAGGCAATCGCGCCCACCGCATTGGGCGTGCCTGCCTCTTCGCGGGCGGGGCCATCGGCCCAATCCACGATCCGCGAGGTGACGCGGCGTACACTGCCGCCCCCAACGAGCATCGGCGCACCTAAGGCAAACGTATCGGCGCGCCCAATCAGCGCCCCTGCGCCATACGGTGCGTAGAGCTTGTGGCCAGAAAGGGCCACATAGTCGAGATGGGCAGGATCGTTGAGATCGCCGAGATCAAGCTGGCGATGGGCTACGAGTTGGGCCGCATCAACCGCAATCTCAGCACCGTGGGCGTGGGCTAACACGGCCAACTCGTGGATAGGGGGCATATGCCCAGTGACATTACTCGCCCCCGTCACCGCGACCAAGCGCACGCGCCCGCTGTAGCGTTGCAACAATGCTGCATAGTGATCCAGATCGAGCGCCCCCGTCGCAGTGGCCCGCACATGCACCACCGGCGCAACCGCCCGCCAGGGTAGATCGTTGGCATGATGCTCCAACTCGGTCGTAAGCACCACCTGATCGGGGCGAAACTTCAAGCGCCGCGCCAACAGATTGAACGCCTCGGTGGTATTGCGCGTAAAGATGACCTGATGCTGCCCAGGCCGCGCCCCCACAAAACGGCCCACAATTGCCCGCGCTTCTTCATAGGCCGCACTTGCTGCCTGCGACTTGAGCCCCGCCCCGCGATGGACGCTCCCGTAGATTGCGAGGAAGCGTTCAACCGCACGATGCACCGAGCGCAGCGGCGGCGTTGTAGCCGCATAGTCAAAATTGAGCGCCGGAGCGGGCGGCCCTTCACGCCGAGCCAAGCGCAGATCATTTCCAACCAACTGATCAGCAAGCGGATTACGGGCAAACGTGGATACAATAGCCATACGATTGGTCTCCTGTGAGGCTGTGGTGCGGGACCTGCTGCACAACGCAGAACGCCCCTTCTATACACATACAGAAGGGGCGTCTATCCAGGTTCGCCCGCTCATCTTCCAGTGTCGCTGTCGGAATTGGCACCGTTTCAGGGAAGCCCCTAAAGGTTGCCGAGACGTCATCGGGCCGGTCCCTCGGTCTCTCTGGATAAGCGAGAATATGCTGTTGGTGACGGCTCCCAGGGCTAAAGCACCTGGGCTTCAACGTATGCCGCCCCACACGTATCGCGCTACAAGCGAAGGGTTTGGAGACCCCGATGCAGAATGTTGAGCGCCGCATTGTAATGCGCGGATTATATACAAGTAACGTAAGATTGTCAAGTTTAGCTGGGGCGGTTGGGGCTACGCCCCAAACCCTCATGTTTTCGTTCGTATTGACGGCTTCGCCGTCAATACGAACGAAAAAAGCTTCTCATGAGTAGCACACCCAGCTATATCGTTAGGTCGGCTATAATGGGGGAACATGGTTCCCCAGAAACTCTACTTCCGCCACGGGCGGCAACAAATCTCCTATGAATGAACGCATCTATGTCGCCCTTGATGTCGAGACCACCGGCTTGACGCTTGGGGTGGATGAATTGATTGAAGTCGCGGCGGTGAAGTTTCGCCCAGGCGAGATTTTGGAGCAGTATAGTCAGTTGGTGCGCCCGCGTCAGGCTCTGCCGTTGAAGATTACCCGCATTACCGGGATTACCCCCGCTGATCTGGAGCATGCGCCCACGTTTAATGCGATTGGGTCTACGTTCGCGCAGTTTGTCAAGAGCTACCCAATTGTGGGCCATTCGGTGGGTTTTGATCTCGATATGTTGCGTGCCCAGGGCATGAACTTTAGCCAGCCAGTCTATGATACCTTTGATCTGGCGATGCTGCTGATGCCCCATGCGCCTGTCTACAAATTGGGTGCCCTCGCGGCCAATTTGGATATTCCCCATCCCGATGCCCACCGGGCTCTGAACGATGCCCTTGTGACCGCCCATGTCTTTAGCCATCTGCTGGCTATGATTGACCAACTCTCGCTCGATGATTTGAATGAGATTGTGCGGCTGAGTAGTAAGATCGTGACGCCTATGGGCGATCTCTTTGCCGCTGCCCTGCGCGAGCGGGCGAAGCATGCCTTTATTGTGGGGCCGGGTGGCGCGGCGGCACAGCCGAAGCCGAGTGTCGAATGGGTGCCGCTCAAGCCGACGAACGACCAACGCCCACTTGATCTAGGCGCGGTCACTACCTTCTTTGCCCCCACTGGCCCACTGGGGCAACGCTTTGCGGGCTATGAGCCGCGTGAAGCGCAGGTGGAAATGGCAAGAGCCGTGGCGCAGGCATTCAATCATGGCGAGCCGCTGTTGGTTGAAGCTGGCACAGGTACGGGCAAGAGCCTTGCCTACCTCACGCCCGCCGCAATGTTTGCCGTGCGTCGTGGTGAACGGGTGGTGGTTTCAACCAACACGATCAATCTGCAAGACCAACTCTTCTTCAAGGATGTGCCTGATTTGCAGCGCATTATGGCTGATGCGGGCGAGCCAGCCTTTAGTGCGGCGCTGCTCAAAGGACGCAGCAACTACCTCTGCCTCAAGCGCTACCACGAGTTGCGCCGCAACGAGAACCTTGCGCCTGAAGAGGTTCGCACCCTGCTCAAAGTGCAACTCTGGCTGCCAGGCACGCCCAGCGGCGATAAGGCTGAATTGCTACTCTTGGAGCGTGAACACAACGCCTGGGGGCGCATCAATGTGACCCCCGAAACCTGCATTGGGGCCCGTTGTGACTACTTCCGCGAATGTTTCTTCTTCCAAGCGCGGCGTCAGGCCGAAGCGGCCCACGTCCTGATTGTCAACCATGCCCTGCTGATCTCCGATTTGGCCAATCAGTCGAAGGTGTTGCCCGCCTACGACCACCTGATCATTGATGAGGCCCACAATCTTGAGGAGGTAGCCACGGCCCAGCTCAGTTTCGAGTTGGATCAGGCGATGCTGAACAAGTTCCTCGACGACCTCTACCAAACTGGTGGAGTGCAGCTTGTGGCGGGCATCCTCAGCGAGCTACCCACGTTCTTGCAAAGCGTTCCGGGTGAGGCGAGCGAAAAGCTTGGTCAACTGTGCGACGAGCTGCATCCCCATGTACAGCGCGCCCGCGTCACAGGCTACGAGTGCTTCAACCTGCTGCAAGCCTTTGTTCATGACGCAAGCAGCGATAACCTCTACGATCCGCGCATTCGCATCACGCCTGAGCTACGCACCAAACATGCCGCCTGGCCCGAAATCCAGACAACCTGGGCATCCCTGAACGACGCCCTTGCGGTCATTGGTCATGGCTTGGCCAACATAGACAGCCAGTTGCGTGAGCAGCAGAAGCAAGGTTTAGAGGGCTGCGAAGAGTTGTTGTTACGGGTCGAATTCTTGGCGCGTTTCGCCAGCGAGGTCCGCATCCATACCTGCCACCTCTTCTTTGGCGATGAGGCGAGCATCTGCTGGATCACCCATGAGCGGCAACGCGAAAACATCAAACTGACCGTTGCGCCGCTCAGTGTCGCAGAGTTGCTCCAGCCCCAACTCTTTGCCCAAAAGCAGACCTGTATTCTCGCCTCGGCCACACTGACGATTGAAGAGGGCTTTGAGTTTATGCAGAGCCGCTTGGGGCTAGAGCATGCCGACGAGTTGCTGCTCGAATCACCGTTTGACTACGAGCAACAGGCGCTGGTATTCATCCCCAGTGACATCCCCGAACCAAACCAACGCGGCTACCAACAGGCACTCGAAGATGCGTTGGTGGAACTCTGCACTGCGACGGGCGGGCGCACCCTAGCGCTCTTCACCGCCAACAGCAGCCTGAAGCAGACCTACACAGCCATTCAGGAACCCTTGGAGGAGCATGAGATCGCAGTCTTGGGCCAGAACATTGACGGCAGCCGCCGGGCGATCCTCGACCGCTTCAGAGAATTTCCGCGCACCGTACTCTTGGGCACCACAAGTTTCTGGGAGGGCGTAGATGTGGTAGGTGATGCGCTCTCGGTACTCGTAATCACCAAACTGCCCTTCAACGTACCCACCGATCCCATCTTTGCGGCACGCAGCGAAATCTTCGGGCGCGACGCCTTTGAACTCTTTGCCATCCCCCAAAGCATCCTACGCTTCAAACAGGGCTTTGGGCGGCTCATCCGCAGCCGCGAAGATCGCGGCATTGTCGTCGTCCTCGACAAGCGGCTCTTGAGCAAAAAGTATGGCGCCCAATTCCTTGGCTCGCTGCCCAACACTCGTGTGCTGAAAGGCACCCTGCGGCAACTGCCGCAGATCGCCGCCCGCTTCTTGGGCAATAAATAGACGTTAGGGATGGCTTCAGGGCACTTTACAGTTTGGAGACATTCAGTGCATCCTGGTGCCGCAAACCTATTTTCTATTTTCTCGTTTCTATATCCTTCTCTTAGTGGTAAAAAGTTAACTCAAGCCATTATTGCATTGCATTTACAAAAGGGAGATGCTATAATCGGCGCGACAGGCTTTACATATATGAAACTAGAAAACGAGGGATGGCATGACAGCCACGCGCCAGCTTCGCACGCCGGCCTCAAGCGCGCGCGCGCGCTATATCGATCTTGGCGGCGCGGCAGACCACCTCTTCCGCTTCGGTGCTCCACTTGATCTAGCCTACGAATATTTTTGCGACGTGCCTGCGGTCTTTAGTCTGCTGCCTGATGCACTCGATTGCTTCGCCTACGGCCCCGATCGCTACCGGCTGGTTGTTGGCGCTACCGATGGCCATGGTCACAGCATGGCGGCCATCTTCGATCTCGAAGCCCATCACGATGCATGCAATACCATCCGCCTCATTCCAGCCAATGACGGCCCGCCCTACAATATGGCTGGCCTCGTCTTCGGCGGCACCCTCTCGGCCCAAGCGGTCTTCCGCCCGGCCCATGGCAACACCAGCACAGTGGATTATCACGTCGAAATTGACATGGCCATCCCCATTCCCAACGCGCTGCATATGATGCCGCTCTCTTTCCTGCAGAAACTGGGCGAGCGCACCATGGAATACAAGATGACCCAGATGATCGATGGCTTCGCCCGTAGCCTCGATAGCGATTTCCATACCTGGGTGACTGGCGGGGTCTCTTAGAGGAACAGCGGAACAAAAGAACAGGGGAACAGCGGTAGCTGGCCTATTCGAGCATAGAACCAGCGAACCTCCAGAGAGCGTGGAGGTTCGCTGGTTCTGTTCTTCCGTTCCTCTGTTCTACCGTTCTGCGGTAGCAAACCTATTCCAGCACAGCACCAGCGAACCTCCAGAGAGCGTGGAGGTTCGCTGGTGCTGTTCCTCTGTTCTCTGTTCCTCTGTTCTACCGTTCTTCTTCCGCCCCCCTACCAACGCAACGCGGCACCCACTTGGCGTTCTTGTAATTCACCAATAGCGGTTTTGAAGGTAACCGTGCCCAGGGTCAAGAGATCGCCAGCCTCAAGCCGTTGTTTGGTGGTGACGGGTTGGCCATTGACGAAGACTTTTGCACTTGGATCGAGGGGAATGACAAACCAGCGGTCGAGGGTAACGTGCAACTCGGCATGGCGCGGCAGGATCATGCGGTCGTGCATCACAATGTCGCAGGTGGGCGCAGAGCCCAAGAGCGTACTCCGTCCGTTAACGACTAGGGCCTGACCGACGCGTGTGTCGGAGATGCCGATGAGAGTCAGCGCTTTAGGCATAGTGAACCACCTTTTTAGTAAAGTAGGAAGTAGGAAGTAGGAAAGAGAACATAGCTTTGTGGCATCAGGATACACTGAATGCCTCCAAGCTAGAACCTAGCCTGAAACCATTTGGGTGTGACCAAAACGTGTAGGCGAGGGGGCGCGAGGGAACTTGGTTCCCTCGTATCCTTCCCCAGTCCGAAGGGGTGTAGGGCATCGCCCTACAGATTCCAGTTACACCCAAACCATTCTTTACGATTCGTTGATGGAATAGCCGCGTGAAGATTACATAAGTTTTATCACTCGCAGGGCAAAATGTCAATATGCAGTTTGAGTCGTGGATCAGGGCAGCGTGATCTTGTGGTACGCTATAAGCCAGAGTAAACTGTACAATGGCTGCGGCTAGACCGCATATACATATGAAGACACGCCATGGCATCAGAGAGCAATATCCATCGGGTGCGTATCTACCTTAATCGGGCCGATCAGTGGGAGGGTGGTGCGCGCTATTTGGCCATTCTTGAGCAGTTGCGCCGCAGTGGGGCCACGGGTGCGACGGCGCTTCACGGTTTGGTTGGCTTTGGCCCGAATCAGGGCATGGGCTCGGCCTTGGCCGAACGTAATGATGCCAACCATCCAATTGTGATTGAGTGGTTGGATCGGATCGAGACGGTGCGCCGCCTCTTGCCTACGCTGCGCGAGCTGCTCGGCAATGATCTCGTGACGGTCGAGAAGGTGCCAATTTTCCAGGCGACGCTGCGTACCCGCGGGCCGTTTAGCGGTGATCGCGGCGTGAGTGATGTGATGCGCCATCCGCCGCCGGGGGTTACCGCCGATACACGTCTGGAAGTGGCGCTGGCCAAGATGGCCCGCGATAAGATTGGTGCCCTGCCGGTCGTCACGGCTGAATGGCAGATGGTTGGGCTGCTCTCCAACCGCGATCTAGCTTGGCGGGCGCAGTTGCGCCTTGCGCCCAAGCTGTTGGCCCAGCTTACCCCCGCAGAACGCGGTGAGGTGCTGGCAGATGTGGCCCAGACGCCGGTAAGCCAGGTGATGAGTGCTGATGCGGGCAGTGTTGGGCTCAATACTGCCATTCCCCAGGCCCTGGCGAGCATGGTTGAATGGGGCTACCCGCAAATTCCGGTGGTGGATAAACAGGGGCGCGTGGTGGGTATGCTTGGGCAAAATGAGGTGCTGCGCGAACTGTTGAACCAAGCCAATGAAGCTGAATCTGAGCAGGTGCGTGAGGTGGGCAAACCCACGCCAGTGCATCTGGTGATGCAGGCCGCCGTACACCAAGTGGCTATCAGCCAAGACCTCAATGTCGCCCTCGCCCGCCTCTTGGCTTCGCCCGAACGCCAGATTTTGGTGGTGGACGATGATGGTCGCCTGGTGGGGCAACTCAGTGCGTTGACCGCACTCAAAGGCTTGGCAGGTGAAGATCGCGCCGCTTTTCTCAAAGCGCTCTGCGCCGAACGCCCCCCCGCAGCCAGCGTGCTCCCCGGTAAGCAGCGCAGCTTTAAGGCCATACTGGAACCCAATCCGCCCACGATTGGCCCCCAAGACCGCCTCGTAGACGCGGCGCGCAGCCTGATTGAGTATGATGTTGAGCTCGTGGCGGTAGTAAATGAAGATAGCCAACTCTTAGGTATAATAGCTCGCGGAGGGCTAATCAGGGCCCTCATTCAACAGAGCGAGTAGGTTATACCATATGCAACGAGTCCTTATTACTGGAGGCGCGGGGTTTCTGGGGATCAATCTTGTACGCTATCTGCTCGAACGAGGCTATGCCGTCCGTTCGCTCGATATTGCCCCCTTTGACTACCCCGAACAGAACCGTATCGAAGTCCATAACGGCGACATCCGTGACCAGAACGCTGTCCTGCGGGCTATGGCCGGGGTTGATCTGGTCGTCCATACCGCAGCCGCGCTGCCGCTCTATAAGCCAGCCGACATCTTTTCGACCGATATTGATGGCACGCGCAATGTATTGCAGGCCGCAGCCGCCCACAATGTCGCCCGCTTTATCCACATCTCCACCACAGCCGTCTATGGCATTCCCGATCACCACCCGCTGCTAGAGACCGACCCGATGGATGGGGTTGGCCCCTACGGTGAAGCCAAGGTCAAGGCCGAAGAACTCTGTCTCGCCTATCGCGCCAAGGGTATGTGTGTCCCCATCATCCGCCCTAAATCCTTTATTGGCCCAGAACGCTTAGGCATCTTCGCCATGCTCTACGACTGGGCCAAGGATGGCAAAAACTTCCCCTTGCCCGGCAATGGTAAAAATCGCTACCAACTGCTCGATGTTGAAGATCTGTGTGAATCGATCTACCTCTGTATGACCCTTGATCCCGCGTTGGTCAACGATACCTTCAACATTGGAGCCAAAGAGTTTACGACGATCAAAGAGGATTTTCAGGCGGTACTCGACGAAGCGGGCTTTGGCAAACGCATCATCAGCTTCCCGGCGGCGCCTGCGACGGCCATCCTCGTGCTGATGGAAAAACTCAAGCTCTCGCCCGTCTACAAATGGGCCTACGGCACCGTCACCGAAGACTCCTTCGTTTCGGTGGAGAAGGCCGAGCGCATCCTTGGCTTTCAGCCCAAGTACTCCAACAAAGCCGCACTAGAGCGCAACTACCGCTGGTACATCGAACATCTCGCCGACTTCCAGCATGCCACTGGCGTCTCCCATCGAGTGCCTTGGAGTCAGGGAGTCTGGAAGTTGGCCAAGTTGTTCTTTTAGGCTGGGCTACGCCCCAAACCTTTGTGAGCGCGAAGAAACCTTGGGTTCGTGGGGGTGCGTCGCGTTGGCTGAGCCTGTCGAAGCCACCGCGCCGCGTGGCTTCGACAGGCTCAGCCAGCGGCGCGGCGGCGCGGCGGCCACCGCGCTGCCGTCTGCCAACCCAAGGCTTTTTTGCGCTAACAAAAGGTTTGCGGGGGCGGCTTCGCCGCCCCCGCACCCCCACCGGAGGTGACGTTGACGTAGCCCTAGTCATACCAATTACCCTTGAACATGCCGCATTATCAAGAACGCTAACGCCCATTGGGATGCCATGTTCGGTGATCTGCAATCTGCAATCTACAATCGTAAATGGTATCATCCATAGCGGGCTGCAATGCGCTCGATGATCGCCGATGTAGAGTGACCCTCGGCGAAGGGCATGATGACTACCTGGCCACCATAGGCAGCAACGACACGCCCCTCGGTTAAGCGGGTGAAATCGGGTTGTCCATTGGCATCAAGGTAATCGCCGCCCTTGACGTAGATTTCAGGGCGTAGAGTTGCGACGAGTTCCTCAGCGGTAGTTTCGCTGAAAATAACAACGCCATCCACAACACGCAAAGCACCCACAAGGCTTGCACGCGCTGCCTCAGGCATGATCGGGCGCAGCGGGCCTTTGAGTCGTTGGGTTGAACTATCTGCATTAATGCCCACCACAAGGCGTTCACCCAAGCGACGGGCTTCGCTCAGGTAGGCGACATGGCCTGCGTGCAGCAGGTCAAAGACACCATTGGTAAACACAAGGCGCTCACCTGCGCTTTGCCATGTTGCGCGCAGGGCGCACAGAGCCGGAAGGTCGAAAAGAGTCATGGGGTAGTCCTTTGTGGATTGTAGATTCTTACCAATCTGCGGTACAATAAACCAAACCTCACGCAATCATACCAATGGGAATTGGACGTATGAGCCAAACAGTGATCCTCAGTGACCCGACTTTTGATGCCCATACATGGCATGGCCATGTTGAGCAGGCCGAGCGCCTCGTGGCGATTCGTAATGCAATCGCTAGCAGTGGCCTCCATAACGACCTACGTCACTACGAAGTTCATCCCGCCCGCGAGGATGATCTGGAGTTGGTGCATACTCCGCGACTGCTGGCCCAAGTGCGCCGCCTCGCGAGCTATGGCGGCGGCCAGTTTGACTCCGATACGTATGTTACCCCCGCATCCTGGGAAGCGGCAACCCTCGCGGCTGGGGCTGCTATCGGCGCAGTTGAGGCTGTCGCTGGTAGTGAATCGCGCAATGCCTTTGCCCTCGTGCGCCCCCCCGGTCACCACGCTACCCCTAGCCGTGCGATGGGCTTCTGCTTGGTCAATAATATCGCCGTTGCAGCACGCTATGCTATTCGTCGCTTGGGCCTCAAGCGCGTGGCAATTGTGGATTATGATGTCCATCATGGCAACGGTACCCAAGATATTTTCTACGACGATCCCCAGATTCTCTTCTGCTCTACCCACGCCTCGCCCTTCTACCCCGGATCGGGTAGTGTCGCCGAGATGGGTGACCGCGTTGCAGCCCCTGGCAATACGCTGAATGTGCCGCTGCCCTTTGGTACGGGTGATCGGGGCTATCGCCGTGTCTTCGAGCAGGTAATCGCCCCCGCCATGCGCCAGTTTCAGCCTGAATTGATCCTGGTTTCGGCAGGCTATGATGCCCACTGGAGCGATCCCCTGGGCCCGATGGTGCTCTCGGTTAACGGTTTCGCTGAACTGAACCGTATCCTACTTGAGCTTGCCGATGAACTCTGTGCGAGCCGCTTGGTGATGTCGCTCGAAGGGGGCTATAACCTTGATGCCCTCGCCGCCTCTGTGGTCGCTGCCCTGCGCCAATTGCTCGGACGCAGCCCCGGTCAAGACGCGATTGGCCAAGTAGACGCCCCTGAACCCGATGCCGAAATTGATCGCGTGATTGATGTTTTGAAAGATCGCCATCCGTTGCTACGCTAGGTAAGGCTTCGCCTCCCTAAAAACCTCTCTTTCTTCCGTGCTGGTGGCTTTGCCGCCAGCACGGAAGAAAGAGAGACAAAAAATACTATGCCAATAGCTGTCATCAATTATGGGGCAGGCAATTTGCCCAATGTGGTACGCGCACTCAAGGCGGTTGGGGCCGATCTGGTGGTAACCGAAGAGCCTGAGGTGGTACGCAGCGCATCCGCAGTGGTGCTACCTGGCGTTGGGGCCACCGCTGATACGATGGTGAGCCTGCGGGCCCTGGGGATGGATCGCGTCCTACCCGAAGTTGTCGCCGCCAATCGTCCCTTCTTAGGCATTTGTGTGGGTATGCAGGTACTGCTCGCTGCGAGTGAAGAGTTTGGCCTGCACAATTGCCTCGGGCTTGTTGCTGGCACGGTGCGCCGTCTGCCCGATCAGGCTGGTAAAATCCCCCAAATTGGCTGGAATCAGGTCTACTATAGCCCTACCGCAGCACAGCATCCCCTCTTCGCCAACATCCACGATGGTAGCGATTTCTACTTTGTCCACTCCTTCTATTGCGATCTCACCGCTAGTAGCCTCGTCGCAGCACGCACCGATTATGGCTTGGCCTTTCCCAGTGTTATAGCCCAAGGCAACCTGGCCGCAGTACAATTCCATCCCGAAAAGTCGGGACGCTGTGGCTTGCAATTATTGCGTAACTTTGTCACGATCTGTCAATAATACAACCGTCCGCAGCGCATTGGTATGCGGTATGTCCCGCTTGTTACTCATCACTTATCACTGGTAGCATCCAATGGAGCCTTATGGAGCTTATTCCAGCAATTGATCTGCAAGATGGCCGTTGTGTCCGGCTCTACCAGGGCGATTTCGCCCAGAGTACGGTCTATGCCGATGATCCCGTGGAGGTTGCGCGCCGTTGGCAAGCCCAGGGAGCCCAGCGCATTCATGTGGTTGATCTTGACGGGGCCCGCTCTGGTCGCCCTACCAACCGCCCCGCCATCCAAGCGATTGTGAACGGCATCAGCATCCCCGTACAACTCGGTGGTGGCCTGCGCAGCGAAGCGGATGTCCGTAACACCCTCGCCCTCGGTGTCGAACGGGTCATTTTGGGTACTGCTGCGGTCGAACAGGCCGACCTCGTCGCCCGCCTCGTTGCCGCTTTTGGCCCTCAGATCATTGTGGGGGTTGATGCCCGCGATGGCAACGTGGCGACTGCGGGGTGGCTCAATACCGCTGCACTACGGGCTGTTGATCTGATTGCCCACATGGCCCAGTTGGGGGTGCAGCGCATCATCTATACCGACATTAGCCGCGATGGTACGCTCACCGAACCCAACTATCATGCGATGGCTGAAGTCGTCAAGCCCAACGGCCCCGCGATTATCGCCAGCGGCGGCGTCGCTGAACTCAGCCAACTGCAACGCCTCGCTACCCTTGGCGTCGAAGCCGCCATTGTGGGTAAAGCCCTCTATGCTGGGAAATTTAGCCTGGCTGAGGCTATTGATAGCTTAAAGTAGGCGCTCTTTGGGGCTTCGCCCCAACCCATGTTTTTCGTTCGTGTTGCAACACGAACGAAAAACATTGTTAGCGCAAATACGTTTAGCAGAAAGATCGAAACCTATGACCAACCCCGATCTCACCATAAAATATGAAGAAGAACGCCTGCGTGCCCACGAGCAGTCGCAGATTGTCTATCTCCAAGGTCAGATTGACGAAATGCGCCGCTTGCTCAAGGATCAGACCAATAAGTACAATTGGGCTATGGAGCAGGTACGCAAGACCGAGGCGGTTGTGGCGCAGGTGCAGAGCCTCTTTGAGCGCCATACGGTTGAGGTGGCTCAGGCGAATGAGTTGGTTCGCCGTGATGTGGTGACCCTCCGCAAAGAGGTTGCAAGCGCCCTGATTAAGATTGATGAGGGTGTGCGCCCCATCCGCGATATGCAGGCTCAGATCCAACAGGTCGCCGAGGCGCGCAAGGCTGACCGGGAGTATGTCGCTGCATGGCTGCCCCGCATTGAGCAGAGTGAGCAGCAGGCTACGGTGTTGCAAGCCCAGATCAAAGAGTTTGACGACCGTCAACGCCAGATTTTGATCCAACTGGATCGCTTGCGCGAGGCCGATACGGTTGCGGTGCAAGAGATCCGCCGCGTGAGTGATGAACTCCAGATCGAAAAGCAGAGCCTGCGCCGCCAAGCGGTCGAGGCCCAGCAGTTGGTGGCTGATGTGCGTAGTGTGCTGGAAGAGCATGATTCGCGGATCAAGCGGATTGATGAGATCCGTGAACACATCACGCTCTTTGCTGAAACCCTGCCCGGCCAGATTGTCGAGGTAGCCGAGAAGTTGCCCGATATTATTGCCGATACCAAGCGCGTTGAGCGTATCTCAACCGAACGCTTCCTGATGAACCAGGAGCGCATGGAAGAGGTACGCCAGCAGGCTGATGAGAAGATCAGCGATCTGCAAGCTGCCGATGAACTGCACCTGCGCCAACTCACCAGTTGGCTCGAACGGATCGATAGCTACCTGCGAGAATTGGAGCAGCGCATCAGCCGTTCAACCAGCAAATTGGAAGTGGTGCAGCAGGCCCATATCGCCCGCATCGTTGAGCTTGAGCGCCGCGAGTTGGATCAGTGGAACGCGATGTTCACCTCGGTGCGCGACATCGCCGAGCGTACCCGCACCGCCCAGGTTGAGGCCCGTGGCGGCGAGGAGGAGGCGTGAGGCGAGGCGGCGGCGAGGCGGCGGCGAGGCGTGAGGCGGCGAGACGTGAGGCGAGAAGGCGAGAAGGCGTGGGCTTCGCGTCATCGCCTCTTCGCCTCTTCGCCGCCTCTGAACATGCCGCATTATCAAGAACGCTAACGCCCATTGGGATGCCATGTTCGGCAATCTGCAATCTACAATCTACAATCGTAATCAGTCCTACGCAGCAAAAAGATGCGTGGGTACAAGCCTCCGAGATCCACCCGTAGCGCCTGCTCTACGTGCCACACGGGGCGTTCGGCAAGCAGTCGTTCCATCAGGCGTACCTCGTGGGAGAGTAGGGCGCAACGGGCACCCGGGCGCGCAACTCGTGCCGCTTCGTCCAGGATGGCCGGGTAGAGCCGGAGGTTTTCGTCGTGTGAGCCGACGAGGTGGCCAAAGGGCAGATCGGCGCTGATTGCGCTGATACTGCCGGTGGCTAAGGGCAACGCCCGCGCATCCCAGTCGGTCAGTTCGTAGCGCCCATGCAAGCCCGCTGCCCCGAGATTCTGGGCGGCACATGTGCGAGCTGCACCACTCGTGTCGCAGCCAAGGGCGCGTTGGGCCGGGCCGAGCAGCAGCCGTTCGATCAGCAACGAACCCGAGCCGCAGCCAATGTTGAGGTAGTGATCATCCGCTTTGGGCCGCGTCAGTTGGGCCATAGCATAGGCCACCGGCCCATTTAGCGCCCCTTCGCGGTTGCAGACGCGCCATGTGCGTGTGGCGAGCGGGCGTGGCGTCAGACGTACCAAGAGCTCCCAAGCGCCACTGCTGGCGCGCCGCAATCGCAACAGCAGGTCGCCATCCTCGCTGCCAATCGTCAGCCCTAGGTGGCTTGCTAAGGCCTCCTTGAGCCGTGTGAGTACCGCCGAATCGGCCCCCGCAGCACTCAGAAAGAGGCTCTGGAAACTGCCCGGTGCATGCAACCTGAGGGCTGTCGCCGCGAGTTGTTGCGCCCCCCGCAGATGCTGGTCACCCAAGAGCGCCCGTGGGCGCGGCACGGCAAATTCGCGTACCAGATAGACCGAAGTGGCCACCCGTAGCTCTAGGAGATCGCGCAGATCACCGCTGTAGCTCAAGGGCAATACGCCTGGCCCACTTGCAGGCTTGAGGATGGCCCTACGGCCCAACTGGCGCAACTCGTCATTGGCAAGCGCTTCTAGCCCCGCTGCCACAACAACTTCGATATGCATTCTACCAATTTACCCTTGAACATGCCGCATCATCAAGAACGCTACAGCGCATTGGAACGCCATGTTCGGCAATCTACAATCTACAATCTACAATCTACAATCTACAATCTACAATCTACAATGGTGTTATGCTACCTACGCCCCTCATTGCGTTCACTGATCAACGCTTCGTTGGAGGTAGCTTGCTCGAGTGCGTCAAGGCGCGCACTGGCAGTGCGTCGCCACGCCTCATCTTCAACCTGAATCGTGCGAACCCGGTAGAGCGTCTCTTGTTGGATGCGCCGTACCCCGCCCACAAGGTCGGCGACAAGGCCGATCAGGAAGATGATCAGCGCCATGAGTACCAGAATGCCCCCCGCCACGAGCGCTTGCATGTTATCGGCAGTTACATACGCCATACGTCGTCCAATAAAGACATAGGCCGCCCGTCCGAGCAGGAGCAGCCCCGGTAACAGAAAAACCAAAGCAATGTAGCTAAAGACCTTGAGCGGCTCATAGGTAGCGTAGGTGCGCGCAATAATTGCCGCCTGACGCTTGATGAAGTTCCAATTGCCACGATGCAGACGCGAAGGGCGCTCTACATAATTGGTGCTAATCGGTACCGCCACCACCGTGAGGCGGCGTTTACCCGCTTGGATCAGCGCCTCGACCGTATACGAAAAATCGGTGGTCACAAAGGTACGCAGTGCGGCATCGCGCGAAAGCGCCCGGAAGCCACTCACCGTATCGGGCACGTCGGTCTCGGAGGCCCAACGCACCACCGAGCTACCCAGGTGCTGCAAGCCCTTCTTGAGCAGCGAAAAGTGTTCCAACTGCTGCACTTGGCGATCACCAACCACAATATCGGCGCGCCCTTCAATGATTGGTGCAACCAAGCGCGGGATCTCTTCACCAGGGTACTGGTGGTCGGCGTCGGTATTGACAATAATATCCGCACCCATACGCAACGCCATATCAATGCCCGTCTGGTAGGCATTGGCCAAACCCTTATTGGCCGTATGGCGCACAATATAGTCGGCCCCGGCGCGTTGAGCCACCTGCACCGTATCATCGCTACAACCGTCATCAACCACCAACACCTCAACCTGGTCAACCCCAGGGATGGTGCGTGGGATGTTGGCAATCACCGCCCCAATGGTCTTGCCTTCGTTGAGCGCAGGGATTTGTACGATCAGTTTCATAACGGGCATTATACCATTGAGGCAAGGCTTCGCCTTGCGGCTGCCTCTAAGAAGCTGTCTGAAAAGCCAGTTGGCACACGCTGGAGTGCCGGCTTTAGCCGGCTAAAGCCGGCACTCCAACACCAGTTCATAGACTTTTCAGACAGCCTCT
>NZ_NQWI01000113.1 GCF_002532535.1 Candidatus Viridilinea mediisalina | reverse complement strand
ATACCAATTACCCTTGAACATGCCGCATGATCAAGAACGCTAAAGCCCATTGGGACGCCATGTTCGGCAATCTGCAATCTGCAATCTACAATCGTAGATGGTATAATGCACAACATTGATACAAATATGCATACCCGGCTCGCTGCGCTCTACGCTCTGCTCGCTGCGCTTGTGCTGCTCCTACTCACCGCATGCACAGCGAGTAGTTCTGAGGCCAATCCGGTGGCGACGCCGCTACCTACGAGTCGCGGGGTGCTGCTGCTCTGGCATGCGTGGCCCGCACCAACGAGCCAGGTCTTGGCGGCGAGTGTTGAGCGCTTCAACCGGGCCAATCCCGAGGTACAGGTGCTGCTCCAGAGTCGTCCGGCGACGAGCCTGCGGGACGATTTTGCTGCTGCGGTGGTAGAAGGTGGCGGCCCCCATATGGCACTGTTGCCAAGCCATACGCTCGGTAGCCTCGTGGATCGCGGGGTACTGCGGGCCGCCGATGATCTGCTGGCTCCCAACGAACTCAACCGCTTGCTGCCTGCGGCATTAGGGGCCACCCAAGTTGAAACGGCAGTAGGCTTGCAACTCTATGGTTTGCCTATCAGCTTCGACACCCTAGCGCTCTACTACAACCGCGCCAATTTCACCGGCAGCCCCCCCGATGATACCGTTGCGCTCATGGCAACCGCACGCGGCCTCAGCAACCCCACCGGCGATCCGCCGCTCTGGGGTTTGGCTTACAACCTGAGTCTGGATCGCACCATTGGCTACCTCTACGCCTTCGAGGGCCAGATCTTCGATGCCCAAGGCCAGGTCGCTCTGGGGCTTGAGGGCCGCGCCGGTAGTGAAGCATGGCTGGCGTGGCTCGCCGAGTTGCGCGATGATCCTCACCTGCTCGCCGGGCTTGATGGGATCGCGGTGGATAGTGCCCTCCGCACCCAGCAAGCGGTGATGACGATTGACTGGGCCCATGCGCTCCCCACCTACAGCGCCATCTGGCCCGGCAACCTGGGCGTTGCCCCCTTACCACAACTCACGCCGGGGGGCGGGACACCGCGCCCCTATCTCCAGAGCGAAACATTGGTCTTCAATGTACGCTTAGGCAATTCAGGCGAGCAAGAGGCCGCCGTGGCTTTGGCGCGCCACCTGCTTGCCGAAACAACCCAACGCGATCTGTTACGCGCCGGGCGGCAACCCGTACTCTTGAGCCTCGATCTGAGCAGCGACGATCCAAGCATCCCGGCTGAACTGCGTAGCGCCGCCAGCGCCTTTCGTACCCAAGCCGCCACTGCCCTGCCCATGCCCAACAGCCAGCATGCCAACGACGTCGTCTGGGGGATCATGCAGGATATGCATGGTAACGCCGTGCGCCGCCTGATCAGCCCAGCTCAAGCGGTCGAGAGCGCTGATGCGCTCCTACGGGCGCGGCTGGATGGGCCATAGCATGGTACTAAGGGATGGTTTCAGAAACAGCCTTTCAGCTTTACCGTTGGAGTGCCGACTTATGGTCTTCCAGTAAATAATCCGCTAACCAGACCTCGCAGATCTGGCATATCTATCAGGTCTAGTCCGTGCCGCGACACCGGATTAATTTCTGGAAGACCATTAGTCGGCATCCAAAGGTTGTCGGCGACCTCAGCCGACTAAAGTCGGCACTCCGTCGGAGGCCAAACTGTAAAGTGGCCTGAAACCTTCCCTAACGCTCAAAGCTCGCTGCTTCACGCCCAGCCAGCGCATCCTGCAACATGGGGCGGGTGCGGGCCAGGAGGGGCGGCAGTTGTTCCACTGGGAAGAAGCCTACGTTGACATTCTCGTGGCCCGCTGGGAGCAACGCTCCGCCGACAATGCGGGCGGCAAAGAAGATCGTAAAGATCTGCGCCTGATCGCCATTGGGATAGGTCCAGTGGTAGTCGGGGCCGCCATAGACCCCAATGAGCCGCTCTGGTACCAAGACCAAGCCGGTCTCTTCTTGAACTTCACGAACCATAGCGTGGGCGGGAACCTCATCGAGGCCAAGTGTTCCTCCGGGGACATCCCAGAGCATCACATCGGCGCGACGGCAGAGCAGCACATGGCCCGCTTCGTTGCGGGTAAAGGCGCAGGCCCGTACCTGCATAATGCGCTGATGACCTACATAGCTACGCAGCCAACGGGTGTATTTAATCTTCATGGTACCCTTGCGGATGGGCCTGATGCCACTCCCAGGCCGAGCGAATGATCGTTTCGAGGTCGCCAAAACGGGGCTGCCAGCCCAACTCTTGGCGAATGCTGGTTGATGAGGCGATCAGCGTGGCCGGGTCGCCAGGACGACGTGGGCCGATGACGTAGGGGATGGGATGGCCGGTCACCTTGCGACACATCTCGATCACTTCTAGCACCGAGTAGCCATTGCCGTTGCCCAAATTGTATTTACGTGTGCCAAGTTGATCCAAGCTCTCCATCGCCAAAATGTGGGCCTGCGCTAAATCTACCACATGGATATAGTCACGCACACAGGTGCCATCGTGTGTCGCATAGTCATTGCCAAAGACCGTAATATGCGGACGCTGGCCCAACGCCACCTGCAACACCAACGGAATCAGGTGGGTCTCTGGATCGTGATCCTCTCCACGACCCGGCGTATCGCCACAGGCGTTGAAGTAGCGTAGGCAGGCGTAGCGCAAGCCATAGATGCGTTCAAACCAGTGCAGCATGCGCTCAATAAAGAACTTCGATTCACCATAGGGCGAACCGGGCACGATCCGTTCATGCTCATCAATAGGCATGCGCTCCGGTTCATCAAAGAGGTTGGCCGTAGAGGAGAGAATGAAGCGGCGCACCCCAGCGGCGACGGCATATTCGAGCAGATTGGCCGCATTGACCAGATTATCGCGCAGGTAGAGCAGCGGTTGTTCCATACTTTCGCCCACCAGCGTATACGAGGCAAAATGCATGATGCCATCAATATCAGGATGGGCCGCAAAGAGCGCAGCGAGGGCCGTGCGATCGGCAAGATCGGCCTGGATAAAGGTCGCCTCAGGTGGAACGGCTGCTGCATGGCCCTGGTAGAGATTATCGAGGACCACCACCTGATGACCTGCTGCCAGCAATTCTGCTGCCGTAATCGAGCCGATGTAGCCTGCGCCGCCTGTGACAAGGATCTTCATGGTTGGGTTTCCTTACAGAGAGCAGAGGATGCGTGAGGCGAAGCCATCGCCGCTTCGCCTCACGCGTCCTCGCGTCCTCGCAAACGGTTATGAATGATCACGTTCTTCCCCAGCGGACTCTGTTGGCTCGGCTGGCTCGGCTGGTTCTGGCTCTGGTGGGGGTGCTTCGACGGCGGGGGCGGCAGAGGCTGGCACGGGGGCGTTGGCAATCGCCGCGCCGAGGACGTAGAGTGCTTGGATGTGGTGCTGGTTCAGGCAGACAAAGTCGCGGTTGAGCGGATTCCCTCCAGCGTGAGGGAAGATCAGGACATTGCTGAGGGCGATGAAATCATCATTCAGTTCGTCGAGCATCTCGATCAACTGGCGATCAGTACGCTTGAAGAAGTCGGCCCGCAACGCAAAGGTAGAGGTGAAGAACATCATTGGCTGGGTGTCACGCGGCGGGGTGGGCATCTGAAAATCGGGCGGAGGCGTTGGTTCGGCCATGGTGGCAACCAAGAGCGCATCGCTCCAATCTACTAGGATTTGGGGCACCCGCTGGGCGTGTTGTGGGCGGCCCAGCGGTGCAATGCTCGCATCGCGGAGCGCAATGAAGCGATGCAGCCGACTGTTCAACGCATCACTCACGCGACGGTAGAGCGGCAGATCGTAACTGCCAGTAAAGACCATCGCACTCGTATAGACCTCTATCGTAAATGTGTAGCGCTCATTCATAACCAAAATCGTTTCAGGGCGTGGTAATGAGTTTATAACCAAAACCGCGCTGCGTAATCAGGTAGCGCGGATTGGCTGGATCAGCCTCAATGCGCTGGCGAAGACGATAGACAAGAGCGTCAATCGCATTGTAGTCATAGACTTCGTAATCCCAAACGTTGCTGGCTATTTCGTCTTTGCTTACCACCAGACCTTGACGGTTATAGAGCAGTTCGAGCAGGTGAAATTCTTTGACCGTCAGAGGTGGTTGGAGCAATTGGCCCTGAATGTAGACCTCTTTAGTCTTACTATCAACGCGAAACTCTTCACGAGCGGCGCGCAACAGTTCAGGTGGTAATACTCCCTTCACCGTCGCATCGGGATCGTGGAAGACAATCACCGTATCGGCGATGATAATCTGATCATGGTTATGCAGCGAACAGAGCCCCTCGATGCGCTCTTGGTTCACAAAAGTGCCATTGGTACTCCCAAGATCACGCACAGCAAAGCCATCCGTGACCCGTTCGAGGCGCGCATGGCGCCGCGAAGCGAGGGGGTGATCAATCACAATATCGTTGGTGCCATCGCGGCCAATGGTCATCTGTTCCGATTCCCATTCAAGCTCGCAGTACTGGCCATCCTGACGCTTCATCAGCAACTTAGGTGCCGGGGCAGCAATCATGGCGGCGACCTCATCTATGGCTAGCGTGTGGGCATTGTGGTACAATCGCTAAAGTACGCTTGATTATACCATGCGGGTTGAGGAGTTCGCGGTGTGACTAGCCTCATCGGGCGGCGGTTAGGACGCTATGAGATTCGCGCCGAACTGGGACGCGGCGGCATGGCTCGCGTCTATCGCGCCCTCGATACAATGCTTCAACGCCAGATCGCCCTAAAGGTTCTGGCAGCCCAATTAAGCCTCGATGATGAGTTTGTGCGCCGCTTTGAGCGCGAAGCCACCACCGCAGGCAATTTGCGCCACCCTGCGATTGTTACGATTTATGATGTCGGTGAGCAGGATGGCCTCTACTACATCGCAATGGAGTATGTCGCCGGGCGTAGCCTCCATGCGGTGCTTGAAGAGCGTGTCACGCTGGGGTTAGGCTTTGCCATTAGCTTGCTCGACCCGGTGGCCCAAGCGCTCGATTATGCCCATGAGAAGGGCGCAGTTCACCGCGACATCAAGCCCCACAATATCCTGCTTGGCCACGATGGGCGCGTGCTGCTCACCGATTTTGGGATTGCCCAAACGACCGATTCCCCCAACGAGCGCTTGACCCGCACGGGTATCTTTATGGGCACGCCCGAATATATTTCGCCCGAACAGGCCGAGGCCGGGTGGATTGATGGGCGCAGCGATCTCTATTCCCTCGCCATCTTGGGCTATGAGGTGATCACCGGGCGGGTGCCCTTCAGCGGCTCGACGCCCCAATTGATCGTTGCTCACGCCCAGTTGCCGCCACCGCCCCCTACGAGTGTCTTGGCCCACCTGCCACCTGAACTCGATCCGCTCTTCCAGCAGGCGCTGGCCAAGCGCCCTGAAGAGCGCTTTGGCAGCGGGAGTGCCTTTGTTGCTGCGCTGCGCACGATTGCAGAACGCTATGGAACCCCTTTGGCCACGCGGGAACAGGTAGCAGGTTTGGCAACCGCCGCTGGCGCATTGCCCCAGCCCAATCTGCCCGAGCCGATTCCGGCTCCTCCGCCGCGCCGCCGCCCCCCCGCACAACCCCAAGCGCCCAACAGTGCCGGTCAGCCCACCGCCCGCGACCAACTGGTCATGGTTCCGCCGCCACGCCCCCCCGCGTCCGCCCGCGCCCCAAGCAGCAACAGCCCAAATCGCCCGGCCACAATCCCACCCCGCAGCCAACCGAGCGCTCCGCAGCAGGGCAGCCAACTCCCGCTGATCTTCATCGGTGTACTGCTCGTCAGCCTCACCATCGGCCTCATCTTCTTCATCAGCAACAGTTTGGCTACGCCCACACCCATCCAACCACAACCGATTGTTGAGGCAACTGCCAGCCCCACCCTGAGCCTGCCCAGCGCCACGCTCCCCCCTAGCCCAGTGCCGCCGCTCGTAGACACCCCCATGCCTGAGCCAAGCCCTACGACTACCGAGTTGCCCCCAACGCTCACCGCGACCATAGAACCACCGCCACCGACCCTGGTGCCCCCTCCAACCCCCACGCCGAGCCCGCTACCTACGGAGACCCCAGAGCCCACTGAGACCCCAACCCCCACAGAAACCCCAACCCCCACAGAAACCCCAACCCCCACGGAAACCTCCACCCCCACGGAAACCTCCACCCCCACGGAAACCCTCACTCCAGAACCTACAGCTATTTTGAGTAATACACCTATAGTGATAACTCCGATCATGACGGTGCAAGATCCGAATGAATGAAATGATAGGTGAGTGACCAAAATGTGTAGGTATGGGTGCGGGGGAACCTGGTTCCCCCGCACCCATACCTACACATTTTGGTCACACCCAAATGATAGCCCTTAGAGTAAGTATAGAGAAACGAGAATATAGAAAATAGGTATTAACGCAAAAACCACGCTTTTACCGTCGTAGTGCCGACTTTAGTCGGCATCCGAGGGCTGCCTGCGACCTCAGATGCTGTCTGAAAAGCTAGTGGGCATGCGTTGGAGTGTCGGCGTTAGTCGGCACGCGTTGGAGTGCCGACGTTAGGGAAGCGGATGTTGTTAATTGCCCCGTTGCTTTGCCACCCTGAGATGCCGTAGGTAGTGCCGACGTTAGTCGGCTTCCCATCGCTGCCAAAGACCTCAGCCGACTAACGTCGGCACTACGATGTCCGCCCATGGACTATATCAGCATGACATGCTACTGGGGTACTTGAAAATTTCTGCTTCCCTTAGCCGGCTAAAGCCGGCACTCCAGCGTGTGCCCCCCGGCTTTTGAGACAGCTTCTCAGCCGACTAACGTCGGCACTACGATTCAGCATGACAAGTTGCTGGGATACGTAACAATTTCTGCTTCCCTGAGTCGGCTTCTCATCGGTTCCAAAGACCTCAGCCGACTAAAGTCGGCACTACCTATGGAGCAAACGGTAAAGTGGCTTGAAACCATCCATTCCCGCTTCCCGCTTCCCACTTCCCGCTTCCCGCTTCCCGCTTCCCGCTTCCCTGCTCCCTGCTCCTTCATCCCTATGCACATTGCTTTTCTCCTCATTGCCCATGTGCCCTACCTGCGCCAACCGGGACGAGAGCCCGTTGGTGAAGAGCCGCTGCATACCCTGATTGCCCAAGGGTTGCTGCCGTTGGTAGAGTTGCTCACCGATCTGCATGCCACTGGCCTGCGCCCACGGGTGGCCTTGGCCTGTTCACCGCTGCTTACCGCCCAACTTTCCGATCCAGTTGTACGCAAGCACTTTATCATGTGGATGGAGGCGCTACTTGAGCGTCACGCGGAGGCATTAGTTCAGGCGGAAGCTGCTGGTGATGGGCATGCGGCCTATTTGGAGCGCTTCTACCTTGAGTGGGGGCGACGGCGGTTGCGCGCCTTTGAAGATCGTTTTGCGCGCAATCTGCCCGAGAAACTGCGCGAACTTGCCAATGCCCATGTGCTAGAACCTGTCGCGGGGGTGGCCAGCCATGCCTATATGCCGCTGCTTGGCCGTGAAGAATCGGTTCGCGCCCAGCTTGAGCATGGGGTGCTTCACACCTCGCGCCATCTGGGGCGGCCCCAAGGACTCTGGTTGCCGGGCTGTGGGTGGCGTCCCGGCCTCGAAGCCGCGATTGCCGACGTTGGGCTGCGCTACGTGATTGTTGATCCCAGTAGCCTGCCCGATGGGCTCACCCCCGCACCAATCTGGGTGCTGCCCAAGCGCCTTGCGGCTATTTGCCCCGATGAGGGGCTCGCACGCCACATCTGGTCGGACGAGCTTGGCTACCCCGGCGATCCGCTCTACCGTGATCCTAGCGAACCATCTGGCTATGTGGCGCGCAGCGGTGCGCCCTACGATCCCTACCACGCCCTCCGCCGCGCCCAAGATCACGGCACCCATTTTGCGATGAGTCTCTTGGCCGAGGCGAAACGCCGCCCCCATGATGAATTGATCCTTGTGCTGCTCGATATCGCCCAGATTGGCCCGCAGTGGGTTGAGGGCAGCACATGGCTTCAGGCTGTACTCACCCATTGCGCCACCCATGGCGGCATCCAACTCACCACGCCCAGTGCCTATTTGCAGCACCACCAGCCCCGCGTGACCGCGCCACTCAACGGCAGTTCGTGGGCCTCGGGGGGCGATGCGGGCTGGCAAGGGGCCGAAGCCGAAGAGTATTGGCAGGCCATCCACGCCGCCGAAGCTCAAATGGTCCACCTCGCAACCAACTACCCGCGTGCCCAACACGAGCTTGAGCGAGTGCTCAACCAAGCCGCCCGCGAACTGCTGCTGGCGCAGACCAGCGACTGGCCTGCGCTGCTCAGTGCGGGCTTAGGCGATGAGTTTGGCGCGGGGCGCTGGCGCACCTACCTGGCCCGCTTTAGCCAACTGGCTACCATGGTTCATCGCGGGTGCCTTAATGAAGCTGATCGCTTCTTGCTTGAACAGTTTGAAGAGGAAGATGGGCCGTTTCCCAATTTTAATTACCGTGTCTTTGCCAGCTAAGGGGGCGAGGGAACCAGGTTCCCTCGCGGATCATCCTTTTGGGCCACCGCAGGATTAAAAAAGCGTGCTGGCTAAACGCCGCCGGTAGCCCGGTACGAGGGGATGATCATCACCAAGGACTGCAAAGAGCGCCAGCAGCGCCTTGCGCGCCCCATCGTCACGGAAGGCGCGGTCGCGGGCGACAAGCGTCAGCAATGTCTGCATTGCGGCTTCGTAGTTTGCGGCACGAGCTGCGCGGGCCGCCTGCTGGAAATGGGTTGCACTCTCACCATTGGCATCTGCATCTGCCGCTGCGAGGAATTCGGCCAAAGGCAACGCGGCCTGGGCACGCCCAAAGAACGGCGAATCGCCTGGGATTTGGCGCAAGGTCGCAGGCCCTTCGGCTTCCCCTTGCAGCAGCAAGAGCCGCCCAAGCCGAAAGAGCGCCTCACTATGATCGGGTTGTTCACCAAGGAGCAGTCGGTAACGACTAATCGCCGCTTCGGGGTCATGCGGTTCCAACTCACGGGCCGCATCAATCAGCGATCCGCCCTGTTCAGGCACAAAGCGCTTGAGCCAAGCCCGTACCTGCGACTCCGGTAGCGCCCCGGTAAACTGTTCTACCACCTTACCCTGATAGACCGCCATTACCGCCGGGATGCCCTGCACGCGAAACATCTGCGCCAGACGCTGGTTCTGATCAGTATTGATCTTTGCCAACACCCAAGCCCCCTGCGCCTCAGCCGCCAAGCGTTCGAGCGTCGGCCCCAACTGGCGACAAGGGGCACACCAGGGGGCCCAAAAGTCAATCACCACCGGCACATCCTGCGAACGCTCCATCACCGCCGTCTGGAAGCTGCGTTCATCTACATCCATGACATAGCTATGTGCGGTATCTGTTTGGTTCAGCGGCTGGCCCGTCTCAAGAATCATAGGTCCCTCCAAGATGATGTAGTGAGGATGCGGGAGGCGAGGATGCGCAGCCCGCGCCGCGTTGCCTCACGCATCCTCGCAAAATGGTACAGCAAGCATACGCTTTTCTAAAACCATTCCTTGCGAGTTTGATGTTCAATTGTATAATCTCATAGGATGGTGTTCCGTGCAACATGCTCTGCTCAAGGGCACTCGTATTGGTATTGAAAGCATCCTCATACTTTAGTCGGCATCCAGGGGTTGTCGGCTACCTCAGCCGACTAATGGTCTTCCAGTAAATAATCCGCTAACCAGACCTCGCAGATCTGGCATATCTATCAGGTCTAGTCCGTGCCGCGACACCGGATTAATTTCTGGAAGACCATAAGTCGGCACTACCTATGGCGCACAAACTGTAAAGTGTCCTGAAACCTTCCCTTGTGACTAAATCACGAGCGGGGCGACGTACACGTCGCCCCGCCCGTAGTTTGCCTGCGTTCACGGTTACCAGACCATTGGTGTGTCAGAGGCAACAATGATTGGAAGGTATAGATAGACGCGCACCGTGAAGCTGATTTCGGTCACTGCGCTGACATTGCCCGCTGCGTCGGTTACGGTGACGCGGAGGGTGTGCTTACCAACGGGTAGTTGGGTGGTGGGCGTGCAACGCCAATTGCCATCCTCGTCCGCCGTGGTTGTGCAGATGAGCTTGCCATCCTTGTCTGTAATGGTCACCGTGCTCCCCGCCTCCGCCGTGCCGCTGAAGGTCGGACGTGCAGCGTTGCTCCTGTCGGCTTCTGGCTCATTCACAACAGGTGCGGTTGGCGCGGTGGTGTCCACCCTGAAGCTGCGGGGCGTCGCCATGCTGGTGTTGCCCGCCGCATCGGTTGCGGTCACGCTGAGGATGTGTAGCCCTTCGTCAAGGTCTTCGTTGGGCGTACAACGCCAATTGCCATCCTCGTCCGCCGTGGTTGTGCAGATGGTGGTGCCCGCAGCAGGGTCTGCGACGGTCACCGTGCTTCCGGCTTCCGCTGTGCCGCTGAAGCTTGGACGGGCTGAGTTGATGCTGCTGTTGGCCTCTGGCTCATTCACGACGGGCGCATTCGGCGCGGTGGTGTCCACCGTGAAGCTGCGGGGCGTCGCCGCACTGGTATTGCCCGCTGCATCGGTTGCGGTCACGCTGACGGTGTGCAGCCCTTCGGCAAGGTCTTCGTTGGGCGTACAACGCCAATTGCCGTCCTCGTCTGCCGTGGTTGTGCAGATGATGGTGGTGCCATCCTCGTCTGCGACGATCACCGTGCTCCCGGCTTCCGCCGTGCCGCTGAAGCTTGGACGCGAGCCCACGCTGCTGTTGGCCTCTGGCTCATTCACGACGGGCGCATTCGGCGCGGTGGTGTCCACTGTGAAGCTGTGGGGCGTCGTCGCACTGGTGTTGCCCGCCGCATCGGTTGCGGTCACGCTGACGGTGTGTAGCCCTTCGGCAAGGTCTTCGTTGGGCGTACAACGCCAATTGCCGTCCTCGTCTGCCGTGGTTGTGCAGATGGTGGTGGTGCCGTCCTCGTCTGCGACGGTCACCGTGCTCCCGGCCTCCGCCGTGCCGCTGAAGCTTGGACGCGCTGAGTTGATGCTGCTGTTGGCCTCTGGCTGTTCCACGACGGGCGCATCCGGCGCGGTGGTATCCACCGTGAAGCTGTGGGGCGTCGCCGTGCTGGGGTTGCCCAGTGCATTGGTCGCAGTCACGCTGACGGTGTGCGGCCCTTCGGCAAACTCTTTGTCGGACACACAACGCCAATTGCCGTCCTCGTCTGCCTTGGTTGTGCAGATGGTGGTGGTGCCATCCTCGTCTGCGACGATCACCGTCACCGTGATCCCCGCCTCCGCCGTGCCGCTGAAGGTGGGAAGCGCGGAGTTGATGCTGCTATCGGCCTCTGGCTCATTCACAACAGGCGCGGCTGGCGCGGTGGCGTCCACCGTGAAGCTGAGGGTGCTCGCCGCGCTGGTGTTGCCCGCCGCATTGGTCGCAGTCGCGCTGACGGTCTGTTCGCCGCCGGGCAGCGGGGTGGTGGGCGTGCAACGCCAATTGCCATCCTCGTCTGTGACAATGGTGCAGAGGGGATTGTCTGCTACATCGGTGACGGTCACCGTACTCCCCGCCTCTGCCGTGCCGCTGAAGGTGGGAAGCACACCAACAGTACTCTCCGCAAGCGGGCTCGTAAAGGTGGGCGCGCCAATTGCTACCGTAAAGGCGCGAGGTGTTGGTAGGCTATCGCCATGCTCATTACGCACGACGACATTGACGCTCATTGGGCCCGAACGGAGATCGTTATCTGGCGCGCAACTCCAACGGCCTTCGCTGTCAGTAGTGGCCTGGCAGAGCTCATCGCCCGCCTCGTTCATGACCACTACCGTACTATCGGCCTCCTCTGCCCAACCACTGAAGGTCGGACGCGCTTCGGTGCTGCTGCCCGCTTCGGGGCTCTCCACGGTGGGTGGATAGGCGAGCAGCGCATCGCCCTTTACCCTAAAGGTGCGCGCCAGACTGACACGCTCGTCACCGTTCACAAGCGCCGTGACGATGATACGCTGTGCCCCGGGGTCAAGTTCTTCCGTTGACGTACAAGCCCACGCGCCACTAGCCGAAGCGGTGGCAGTGCAGAGCGGCGTGCCATCTACATCACGAACCGTGACCTGCGCGTTTGCCTGGGCGAAGCCACTGATGTTTGGAGTTTCACTTGTCTCTTCACCCTCAGCAGGTGTGTTGATCACCACCGCATTCGCGTCAGTGGTAGAAAACCCTCTGATCTCGTGGACATTGTTGAGGCCACCTGTGGCAGCCGAAAAACCGAGCTTAAAGGTTTCCGGGAGTTCCGCTTGGCCAACAGCGGTTGCGAGATCAAATTCATCAATTATCTGCACAAAGCCATCACCAAAATCGATCGCAACGCTAATCTTCTGATCGAAGATCGTAATCGTCACCCAGCGCGCATTTGCACGCGTCACCTGATCGATCCGTCGTGGTGTAAGGGGCGTATGGGTGAGAAGGGGCGTATGGGTGAGATAGTTGAAGCCAGTCTCCAAACTGCCGGAACCACGAATGCCTACGGCTTGCGCTACTAATCCTGGACAACTTGGATCACAATCACCAGTGTGTTCGTTGACAAAATTACCAAAGGCATCGAAACCGATCCCCACATACCCATTGGTAACGCCAGGTAAACTCGGGCTACGACCGTAACCCAGACTCCCGCCGCGAGCGCCGATTGTTGGCGTCTCTGTGCTACCATCAATCAGGTAGAGGCTAAACCCATCAGCCCCACTCCCGCCATACGCCGCATACTGAAAGGTGATCCGCACCCCCGCACTACTGGAAAAGGCCGTGTTATAGATCGCCGAACCAGCTTGATCGTTCGTAGCATCAGTAAGCCGCAACCAGCCCGCTCCCTGCGCGTCTTGGCTTCCACCAGTCAGACGTGCATGACCCAGCAGTAACCACCCTGGTGCCGTACTATTGCGAAAGCTCTCTTCGATCTGTACAAACTCGTTCGCCGCAACCTGAGCGGGCACCGCTCCTAGCATGGCAGCGAGTACCGCCACGATCAACAAACCGCTTGCCAACAAACGACCACCTAACAACTTCGACATCACGCCTCCCTTTCACCATGCCATTGGTCTACCCGCCAGATGGGTAGGGCACGGATGAGCCTATGCTTCCTAGCCTACTACAGCGCACTCCGAATGTCACTAGACTCAGGGTATAGTCTAGTTTGGACTATATACTCAGTCTTGACTATACTTTTAGTATAGTCCAGTTTGGACTATGGAAGTATAGTGCATGCCATATAGGGCATTGGGAAGCCATGACGCGAAGACGCGAAGGCGCGAGGACGCGAGGACGCGAGGACGCGAAGACGCGAAGACGCGAAGACGCGAAGACGCGAGGACGCGAGGACGCGAAGATGCGAAGACGCGAAGACGCGAGGACGCGAAGATGCGAGGACGCGAAGGCGCGAAGATTGAAAGCATCCTCTATGCGTATGTCCACCGTGGACAATCGGCTGAGGCAATTGCAACCCAATTTCCCACTCTGAGCCTTGAACAGATTTACGCGACCATCCTCTGGTATCTGCACGACCAAGAGCGGCTTGCTGCCTACCTCGCAGATTGGCTGGTCTTTAGTGCAACAGCGCATGCCAATCAAACACGCAACCCGCCCCCAGTGGTGCAGAAGCTACGTCAACTGAAAGCTGCTCAGGAACCGACTGCATGATGGAGGCCATAGTACCAAGATATTGAACCAACACTGTGCGTATTTGCGCCCAATCAAAAGAATATACTAGAAGAGTGAACGTTGTGGTGACCACATCAAACAGAAAGGGTATTTTCCAATGTCTTTCCTTCAACGTCTCGCGCTTCTTCTCACCATGCTCACCTTGCTTATGGCCTGTGGTTCAACAGAGTCTACCATGCCTGAGGTAACTCAACCCACCCAGGGTATTACTCAAGATCAAGATGGGACGACTGCAAACAATGCGAATGAGCTAGAGCCTACCGACCCTCCCGCCACAATCGCGCCTCCTACTCCGACTGAAGCTTCAACCGCTACACCAATCCCGACGGAAACGCCCATGCCAACCGAACCTGGCTCTAGTCGTAGTACACCACTCCCCCATGGAAGTGAAATCTCTTTTGAAGATTGGGCTGTCACCATTACTGACGTACTGCGTGGAGCAGAGGCTAATCAAGCCATTGCGTCTGCAAACCAATTCAATGACCCCGCACCGGAAGGATGGTACTACCTCATCGCTACACTACACCTGACCAACATTGCCACCGATCAAGAAGCTAAGAGCGTAAGCTTTGCTATTGATCTTCGGCTAACTGGTGACCGTAATATCCTCTATTCCCCTGCCAGTGTGGTCGTTCCGCAGCGATTGGAGGGTGAACTGTTTCCAGAAGGATCAACTGTAGGACAACTTGCATTTCTGGTACCTACTGATGAACACAACCTTATGTTCTATGTAAATGAACGCATGTCATTCGATCGGGACAAGCGTCGTTTCGTTGCCATAGATGAGGGAGCAACGATCAGTCCCGATCCTGCCTTGGCTGACCAAACGCCTACTGATGAAGGCCGCACCCGTGCTAATCCAGCCACAATGGGTAATACAACGATCAGTCCTGCGTGGGAAATTACATTGCTTGAGGTGCGACGCGGTGACGAAGCGGCACAAGCCATCACTGATGCCAATCGCTTCAATGAACCTGCACCAGAAGGCGAAGCATACATCCTTGCATATGTTCGCGTACGTTATTTGGGCCAACGGGATGCTGATCATGTCAGTGAGATCAGCCAGAGTAATTTCAAGGTAACTGGCAGTGCCAACATTATCTATCCTCGGCCTAGTGTTGTTCCACCCACTCCCAAACTTGAAGCCCGACTATACCCTGGTGGCTATACCGAGGGATGGGTTGTGGTGCAAGCCGGTATTGATGATCACGATCTCATGCTCATCTACGAACCAATGCTTGATTTCAGTTCAGAAAACCGCCACTTTTTACGCATCGAGTAGGTGCTGCGTAGAACATACCAACACGCGATGAAGTGAGGTGCGGCGCTGCAACCCAACTACGGCAACCACACCAGGGGCGAACCATAATCCACCCCCTCGGCCAGTTTGCGTTCAGCGCCGCGCTCAGCATGCCACTGCCACACTTCGCCCGGGCCAACTTCGGGGAATTGGGGCACCATAGGATCAAGCTCGGCCCGCCAGCCCGCTGGTAAGACCAAGGCCAAGGTTGCGCCGTCAGGGGCCCAGGCTGCCGCTGTAGCGCCGTTGACCACCGCGAGGGTGCGTGCGGCTACACGAACCGTTCCGCTTGGCAAGAATGCTTCTGATCCCTCCGTGAGATCGAGGAGGTTGACCCGCCAGAGGTCGTAGCCGCTAAAGCCGCGTGCATCGCTGTAGTTGTAGGTTACCACCGCCATACGCTGGCCCTCAGGGGCGTACACGGGGGCAAAGCCCCATCCCGCATCTACCGTCAGCGGTGTGGGATCAACCTGATAGGAGCTACTCCGTTCGGTTATGTTGATGTCCACCAGCGCCTGGTAGCCCAAGAAGCGCTGGTAGGCCACCTGGCCGCTATTCGGTGACCAACTTGGGGCATAGACAAGCAGCCCATCTTCGCCTACGGTGCCGAGTGCCTGGGCAACGCTCCAACTGTTTTCGCCCTGCTGGTTGACCATCTGGATCGTGTTGACTGCACTTAGAAACCCTAAACCAGGACTGACTTCCTGTGGCGGGCTTGCAAAGACAATCCGCAACCCATCAGGCCCAAATGCGGGCTGGCAGCCCTGGCCCAAGCTCAGACCATTGTCGCGCTCCAGATCATAGATGCGCGCCTCAGCCCCACTACACCACTCGCTCCATGCTTGGTGTTGCGGCGGGAAGGGCGCAGGCGTTGCGGCGGCGGTATAGACCAATGTGGTGCCATCTGGATTCCAGCTCAGGTCACTCACAAACTGCTCACTCCGCAGCACCCGTTGCAGCCCGCTGCCATCAGGCGCTGCCACCCAAACTTCACGCCCCTCAGCCCGCACGAGCGCCAAACGACGCCCATCAGTTGTCGCAGCGAATGCATCAACCCCCGACACCACTTCGTTTTGGGTTGCACGCTGTAGATCAAACGCTACCAGATTGCCCCCGCTGAGGAAGAGTAATCTTGCCCCCATGCTCGCACTCGGGGCCAGCGCAGCAACGGTGGCGGTCGCGGCTTCCGTGGGCATCGTGGTTGCGGTGGCGACTTCCGTGGGCGTCACGGTCGCAGCTTCCGTGGGCATCGTGGTCGCGGTGGCGACTTCCGTGGGCGTGGTGGTGGCAACCACAGCTTCCGTAGGCATCGTGGTTGCGGTGGCAACGTCCGTGGGTGTCGGCAAGAGGGCTGCTCCTTCTGTTTCTATGGGTGCAACTGTCGCCCCCGGACTACTTCCACAAGCAGTGAGTAACAGTAGCAACACGATAATGAGGCTCGATCTGTAGTCTATTGTATGCATTGGGATCTCCAAGTTTCAATGGTTTTTAGGGTAGGACGCGAGGACGCGAGACGCGAGGACGCGAGGACGCGAGGACGCGAGGACGCGAGGACGCGAGGACGCGAGGACGCGAGGACGCGAGGAC
>NZ_NQWI01000112.1 GCF_002532535.1 Candidatus Viridilinea mediisalina | reverse complement strand
CCGCCGCGCTCAGGCCGTTCCTCGCGTCCTCGCGTCCTCGCGTCCTCGCGCTCTCCGTAGCCGCCGCGCTCAGGCCGCTCCTCGCGTCCTCGCGTCCTCGCGTCCTCGCGTCCTCGCGTCCTCGCGTCCTCGCCTCCTCGTCTCCTCGCGTCTTCTTCGGGCGCAGGAATATGGGCACGTAGCTCCGCAACTTCCGCTTCAGTCAAGGAGCGTGTCTCACGCAGGGGCAGATCGCCAAGCAGCAAATTGCCCTCACGCACACGGATCAAACGGCGCACCTCATAGCCCAGACTATTGGCCATCTCGCGGATCTGGCGCTTCCGCCCTTCACGCAGGACAACGCTATACCAGACCCCCTCATCGCCCGTTTCGAGCAGCGACACCTTGGCGGGCGCAGTCATAGCGCCATGGAGTGGCAAACCCTCACGCCAGGCGCGCAGGGCTTCGATGTCGAGGGGGCGATTGAGCAGAACGCGATACTCCTTCTCCACCTCAAACTTAGGATGGGTGAGATGATGGGTCAACTCACCATCATCGGTAAGCAAAATAAGCCCTTCGCTATCCACATCAAGGCGTCCAACCGGAAAAACCCGGGTTGACACATTCACCAGATCAACCACCGTCGGGCGCTCAAAGGGATCATCTGCGGTCGAGACAAAACCAACGGGCTTATGCAGCATAAGATAGGTGCGCTGACTAGGCTGACGCACTGGTTGCCCATCCAAAAGAATGCTATCCTGTTCGAGATCAACCCGCAGCCCTGGCTCTTGGACAATGCGCCCATTGACACTCACGCGGCCAGCGGCAATAATCGCCTCACAATCGCGGCGGGAAGCAATCCCGGCGCTGGCGAGAACCTTCTGAAGACGTTCTGCACTCACAACGTAACCTTACTACACTTGATTGGATCGAACCACAGAGGCACCGAGGACACAGAGTTTTGGATGTTAGAGCGCACCAACACCGTGTAAGTGCCCTACTACAAACCGCTCTGTGTTCTCTGTGTCTCTGTGGTTCAACCCTCTGTATCTCTTCAAAAACTCTTTACCATCTCCGCAAAACATCGTTTAGTATACCATGAATGGAAACCCTGCTTATGGCTTATACGATCCTGCGTATGCTTACTCTTCTCCTGCTTGCCTATGTACTGGTGTGTACCATGATCTTTTTTTGGCAAGAGCAGCTTATTTTCTTTCCTGAACGAAATTCGCCTGGAACGCGCTACGACTTTGGTATTCCGGTGGAGGAGGTGTGGATTCCGGTGGATGGCGCAAGACTGCATGCGCTCTGGTTTCGCGTACCAGAGCCACGCGGTGCGATTCTCTACCTGCATGGCAATGGTGGAAGCCTGCGGGGATGGGGTTCAGTTGCACCCGATCTGGTGGCCTACGGCTACGATCTGCTCATACTCGACTATCGTGGCTATGGTCAGAGTAGCGGGCGGATCAGCAGCGAGGCCCAGTTGCACGCCGATATGGCCGCCGCCTATGCGTGGTTGCAAGAGCGCTACCCCGCCGAGCAACTGATCATCCATGGCCGCTCGCTGGGCACTGCGTTGGCGGTACGGCTCGCTGCTGAACAGCAGCCGCGCCTGCTGATCCTCGAAACCCCCTTCTACAGCCTAGAGGCAATTGCACGGCGTCAATTCCCCTGGGCACCGCCATTTTTGCTCAAATACCCATTGCGGAGCTACAACTGGATTGGTGCAGTACAAAGCCCGGTGGTGATCATTCACGGTACCAACGACCGCATCGTCCCCTTTGCTGATGGTGAACGTCTTGCTGCCAAGGTGAACGCCCCGCTCACCTTTGTGGCCATCCCAGGTGGGAACCACAACAACCTCGCCAACTTCCCGGCCTACTGGGATGCGCTCGATCAGGCTCTGGGGAGAACACAGTAACCATGAGGTTGTGCTATGCTAGGGGAAAAGGCAAAAGGCAAAAGGGAAAAGGCAAAAGGAAAAAGGGCAATAGCGCATAACTGTTCAGACTTGGGGTAAAGCATCCACCTGGGAGCGCGGGCGTCTCGCCCGCATCAGCATTGGTTTTAGAAGCTGTCTGAAAAGTCTATGGATTGACGTTGGAGTGCCGGCTTTAGCCGGCTAACGCCGGCACTCCGTCGGAGACCAAACAGCCTTTCAGCTTTACCGTTGGAGTGCCGACGTTAGTCGGCATCCAATGGTTGCATACGACATCAGCCGACTAAGGGAAGCGGGTGTTGTTGATTGCCCCGTTGCGTTGCGTTGCGTTGCCGCCCTGAGATGCCGTAGGTAGTGCCGACGTTAGTCGGCTTCCCATCGCTACCAAAGACCTCAGCCGACTAACGTCGGCACTACGATGCCCGCCCATAGACTATTCAGCATGACAGGCTGCTGGGATACGTAACAATTTCTGCTTCCCTAACATCGGCATTCCGTCGGAGAACAATATGAGTAAACCAAGAGGCGGTGGCATCAAACGGAGTTCGTGGCTGACCTTTCGACGGCGGTTGTTGTTGGTACGCATATTGATGCGGGCTCCGGCGAGTAGTGCCGAGTTGATTGCGGCGATTAATCGCGAGTTGGGGAGCCAAGGCTATCCCGAGGCCGCATTGGCGGCGATGAAACACGATTTTGATGCGCTCAAGGGTGAGTATGCGTGCCAGATCACCTATGATCGCCCGCACCGACGCTATATCCTGCGCGATTTGGGCGAATTGGCACTGCTCGATCTCTCCGATGAGAGTATGGAGGCGCTGGCCTTCCTTGAAGCCAGTTTCCCAGAGGGCAGTGGGTTGCCTGAGCATGCCAATCTGCGCGATCTGCTCGAACGGATTGTGCTGCTCTTGCCGCCCGCACGCCAGCGTGAACATCGCCAGCGCCGTAGTGCGATGCGTTTGGGCATCGGGGGCAGTAGTAGTCGGATTGACCCTAAAGTTATGTCAACTGTAAAACGGGCGATTGAACAGCGCCGTGAGCTGGAGTTTGATTATCTTAGCACCTTTGATCTCAGCGAGCCACGGCGTCACCGGGTTGCGCCCTATGGCATCACCTTTCGCCCCGAAGGTCATGGCTACCTTGACGCCACTGTGCTTGAGGTCTTTCCGCGTGGCGGTGAGCTGATACGCTCGGCGATTGATTACCGCCTTGATCGTATTGTTGCCGGTAGTGCCAAAATCCTCGCCACAGTGCTGCCGCCGCTGCGCCCGAGCCCCACCAGTTACCAAGTGCGCTACACCCTCGTGCCCCAAGTGGCCCGCCGCCGCGATGTCGCCAGCTACTTCCCCCAGACCCAGATTACATACATGGACGATGGTAGCGCCGAGATTACTGCGGTCGTCACCAACCTGTGGCAAGCGCGCCAGGTGCTGCTACGCTACGGCGATGCCTGTCAGGTTCACGAGCCACCCGAGTTGGTTGCGCTCTTCCGCCGCACTGCCACCGGCCTCGCCCGCATCTACGGCGTAGAGGAAAGCACAGACGGCGAAGGTAAGGATACAGAAACGAGAACATAGAAAATAGGTTTGCGGCATCGTTCTTGATGGTGCAGAATGTTTACTAGTAATTGGTATACACAATGAGTACGCTGCCCTTGATTGACCGCCAAGAAGCCATTGATCTCGTCGCCGAGCAGCGCTGGGCCGACCTGCGCCCCCTGCTTGCCCGCTGGCCTGAGCCGGAGATTGCCGATCTGTTAGCTGAATTGACCCCCGCTGAACAGGTGGTTGTCTTTCGACTGTTGCCCCGCTTCCTCTCAAGTGATGTCTTTGCCCACCTTGAGGGTGACGAACAGAATGATCTCCTGAGCCAACTGAATAGTGAAGAGACGCGCCAACTGCTGGCCAATCTGAGTCCTGATGACCGTACCCAACTCTTTGAGGAGCTGCCGGGCCAGGCCACCCAGAAGCTACTCAATCTCCTTAGCCCCGAAGATCTGCGTGAAGCGCGCCAGCTCTTGGGGTACCCCGAAGAGAGCGTTGGGCGGCTCATGACCCCCGATTATGTCGCGGTGCGCCCTGAATGGATGATTGGCTATGCGTTGGAACATATTCGGGCGCGTGGGCGCGATAGCGAGACGGTGAATATTATCTATGTGACCGATGCTCAGTGGCGTTTTGTTGATGCGGTTGAGTTGCGCCGGTTCATTCTGCATCCGCCCCACGAGACGGTGAGCCAGATTGTTGATGACAACTATGTTGTCCTCTCCGCCTTCGACGACCGCGAGAAGGCGGTGCAAGCGCTGCGACGCTACGATCTGCCCGCCCTGCCGGTGATCGACTCGCAAGGGGTGATGATTGGGATCGTCACCTTCGACGATCTGCTCGATGTCGCCGATGAAGAGGCGACTGAGGACTTCCATAAGGGGGCCGCAGTGGCCCCACTGAAGACGAGTTACCCCGATGCAAAGATCTACGAACTGGTCAAAAAACGCGCCCCTTGGCTGGTCACGCTGATCTTTGTCAATATCTTCTCTGGCGCGGCAATTGCGGCCTTCGAGGACACGATTGCCGCAGTGGTTGCGCTGGTCTTCTTCTTACCCCTGCTGATCGGCAGCAGCGGCAACGCGGGCGCTCAAGCGGCCACCCTGATGGTACGCGCCCTAGCCATGGGGGAGGTACAACTACGCGACTGGGGGCGGCTCTTTAGCAAAGAACTCTTCGTCTCTGGGCTCTTAGGTCTCTCTATGGCCATCGTGGTCTGCGCCTTAGCGCTCGTGCGCGTCAGCCCCGAAGTAGCTATGGTTGTCGCCCTGACCATGTTTGTCGTCGTGATTGTCGGCAGCCTGATTGGCACCCTCATGCCCTTTGTGCTCAGTCGCTTTGGCTTTGATCCAGCCACCGCAAGTGGTCCGCTGATCACTTCGCTCGCTGACATCGCAGGGGTACTCATCTATTTCTCGTTGGCAACGTGGTTGTTGGGTTTATTATGAGCAGGGGATACGAGTTTTTTGACGCAAAGGCGCGAAGGCGCAAAGTTTTCGACGGTAGGCATGCTAAATTTCCTATTTCCTATTTCCTATCTCCTCACCCCTCTCTCCTTCCCTAACGACACATGCTCCAGATCACTATTCTCAGTACCTTGCACCTTAGCTACAACCATGAGCCACGAGCGTTGGCACCTGGTTCGCGGGCGCATGCGCTGCTGATTTTTTTGCTGTTGCACCATGCGCGTCCACTGGAGCGTACCTACCTTGCGGCCCAACTTGAGCCGGATGTGCCGGAGCGTACCGCACGCCGTCGGCTCTCCGATGCGCTCTATCAGTTGCGCCAGGTGCTTCCGGCGACACGCTTCAGTGGCGATCCACTGAGTCTGAGCTTTACGCTGGCGCCTGGTGATCAGTGCGATCTCTTGGCGTTTGAACAATGCTTGGCCCAACCCGTAGAGCAGCTTGAGGCTCACGCACTGCTGGCGCTGCCCGCACCGCTGCTTGGCCCCGAATTGGACTATGAGTGGCTGCTGCCTGCGCGTGAAAATCTGCATCTGCGCCTACTCAATGCCTTAGAGCAGGCTGCTGCTATGGCTGCACAGCGCAACGAATGGGCCAATGTGCGCGATCTGTTGCAACGGCTCTTGCAGCTTGAGCCCATGCGCGATAGCGCCCAACCAGCCTTGTTGCGGGCCTATGAGGCATTGGGGGCCACAAATGAAGGGCTGCGCCAGTATGAACAGTGGCGTACTCGTTTGCAACAGGAATTTGCCCTCAGTCCCGACCCGGCCAGCGAACGGGCCTACACGGCCCTCTGCCACAACCCCAGCCCCTCGGCGCTGCTTCCCGCGACACTGCCGCTAGTAGGCCGCGATAACGAACGCCGCCAGTTCATGGAGTGGATGGATCGCACCAGTGGGCGCCCGAGCCTCATCCTGCTCGAAGGTGGCCCCGGCATCGGCAAGAGCCACCTGCTCGCCCACGTTGCCGATGATGCCCGCTGGCGCGATTGGACGGTGGCCCAAGCTAGTGCCACAACCCTTGGTAGTGTCATCGAACAAGCCCTACAGCCCTTGCTTACCCCGTTGCAGTATGAACAACTCGCAGCCCACATGCCCTCGGTCTGGTTTGCGCGTTTGCGGATGCTCTTTGGGTGGCAGGGAGGGGGGGAAGAACCGAAGAACCGAAGAACCGAAGAACCGAAGAACCGAAGAACCGAAGAACAGAAATACAGGGGCGCAGAGGACACCCCCTACATGCTGCCGCCGTATGGGGAAGAACCGAAGAACGGAAGAACAGAGGAACAGAAATACAGGGGGGTAGAGGATAACCCTTACATGCTGCCGCCGTATGGGGAAGAACCGAAGAACCGAAGAACCGAGGAACAGAAATACAGGGGCGCAGAGGATAACCCTTACATGCTGCCGCCGTATGATGCGAGTGAGAACGAACCACATCGTTATGACGAGTTGATGCTGCGCTTGATCGAGGGGCTTACCGAGCATACGCCGCTGCTGCTCATTCTCGACGATCTGCATGCGGCTGCCGATAGCACGTTGGCCTTACTGCCCCAATTGGCCAGCTTGCGCCCCCTGCAAGCGCTGGTGGTGATCATCAGTTACCGCAGCAGTGTGCGCGACGATCCCGAACGCTGGCCGTTGCTCCAGCGTCTCGCACCGCTCGCCAGTGGGCGCATGCGCCTCGCACCCTTCGACGAAAACGCCTGCGCGCTGCTGCTGCAGCAGAGCCTTGGCCCATGCAGCCACGACCTCATCGCCCAACTGCACCAATCCAGCGGCGGTTACCCGCTGCTGTTGCGTGAAACGCTCCACCTGCTGATCGAACAGAACGCCCTGCAACGCGGTTCCGATGGCCGCTGGCGCAGCATCCCAAGCAGCCTGGTGGTGCCACAACTCCACGATCTCGACCAGACCATCAGTAGGCGTTTCGCCCACCTTGAGGCCGACGCGCAGACGCTCGTCAACCTGATTGCGCTGCACGGCCAACCCCTGGGGGTACAGCAGCTCGCAAACGCGACGAACTGGCCCGTACAACATGTCATCCAGCAGGCCCAGGGGCTCATTCAGCGCCACCTGCTGCGCGCCGAGCGTGAGGGCTACAGTTGTAGCCACGACATGATTGACCAAGCTATCTGCGCCCGCCTCAGTCCCGCCGAGCAGCGCCACTATCACCACATGCTCTTCCAAGCCTTAGCGCATGCGGGCAACAACGCCTTCAACCTGGGACGGCACGCCTATGGCGCACACCTATGGGCCAGTGCCATCCCCTACCTGTTACAGGCTGCCAGCGAACTACGTGCCCGCGCCGACTATCGTGCGGCCCTCCGCAGCATTGATCAAGCCCTGCACGCCCTGGATCAGGCAGAAGCAGGGGGCACCCAGCACAAAACCTGGCGCAGCGCCGCCCTCTTCGAGCGCATCCAGATCTGGCGCTGGTACCCGCCGCCCAATCCTGCCGCCTATCGCCATGACCTCGAGACCCTTGCCGAGCTATTGCCCGCCACGGGATTGCCACGGCTACAACTTGCCATTGCCCAGATCAACTACCTGCTCGATCAGGGGGCCAACCAAGCCGCCCTGGGGCAGGCCACCACACAGCTTGCCAGCCTTGAGGCCGCTCGTGCCCCGGCCCTAGCCGCACAGCTCCACTGTCAAGCGGGGAAAGCGGCCCAACACCTGGGCGAGAGCGCAACCAGCATCGAGCACCTACGCCAGGCCCAAGCCCTCGCCAGCGCCAGTGGGGCGATTGCCACCGAAGTGGGCGCCTTGGGCAACCTTGCCATCTACGATCACTTTGCCGGCAACTTCAGCGCCGCCCGGGCCGGCTACAACCAAGTGCTGCAGCGTTGCGAAGCCCACGGCCTCATTATGGACGGCCTGATTGCCAATGCGAACCTAGCGAGCCTCGACCATGCCCAAGGGCAGCTTGGGGCCGCCCTGGCGGGCTACGAGCGGGTAGTGATCCGCCTCGAACGCTATGCAGCCATAGATCCACCCGATCTCGAAAATCTTGCCGAGATCTGCATCCAGATCGGCGCCTTCACGCGGGCCGAAGTGCTGCTCAACCAAGCACGCATGCTCTGGGCCGAGCGCAACGGCAGTGCCGCACTGACCCACTGCCGCCTGATCACCCTTGCCCTCGCCCGCCAAGACCTGAGCCGCGCAGAGAGCGAACTGGCAACCCTCCAAGCCCAAGCAAGTGACGACCAGCGTGCCGCAGGCGAAGCAGCCCTCTGGCAGAGCCTAATCGCCCTGGAGCAGGGCCAATGGGCCGCAGTCGAACCGCTGCTCGATCAAGCGGAAGCGATCTACGCGCAGATGGGGGTACGCTTCTACCACGCCCTGATCTCCGCCATGCGGAGCCTCACCGCCGTGCGACAGGGGCAAGCCGAGGCTGCCCAAACAGCCTTAGAGCAAGCCGAAGCAGCCATGGCGGGGCGGCTCCCCACCTTCATCGATCCCCGCTACCTCATGGGTCTCAGCGCCGAAAGCCTGAGCTTAGCGCACCAAGCCGCAGGCTACTTCACCGCCGCTTGGCAGGAATGTAGCAACCATGCCAGCACTCTCAGCCCCGAACTCGCCGCAGGGCTGCACGCAGCCCCCTACACCCAACGGCTCTGGTGGGCAACACAACGGCAACAGGCCGATCCGCATAGGCTCACGCGGCTGCCTTTGAAGCATGCGCCCACCGGACGCCCGCTGCACCCTTGGGAGGAGGTCAACATCCTGTGGGAACTCCCCACCAAAGCACCGAGCGCCAATGAGACCGACTGGCGGCACAACGCGCTACGCAGCCTCATTACGCAAGCAAGCCACCAAGAGGCCGCCGCCACCCTCAGCGCCCTCGCCGAAGCCTTAGGGCTCAGTATGGCCACCATCAGCCGCGAATTGCACACCCTGCGCGAACGGGGGGAACTCTTGGATACACGGGGCGCAAAGCGGCGCGGAGAGATATAGAGAGGTACCGAGGATTGAACCACAGAGGCACCGAGGGCACAGAGTTTAGAACAGTAAGAAGCTGTCTGAAAAGCCGGGGGGTATACACTGGAGTGCCGGCTTTAGCCGGCTAAAGCCGGCACTCCAACGCCAACCCATAGACTTTTCAGACAGCCTCTGCTGATGATGCTCTTACCCCCCACTCTGTGTTCTCTGTGCCTCTGTGGTGTAAATCTCTGTGTTCTCTCCTCTCCTCTATGCCGCATCAACCGTCGTATAGCCCCCGCGCCCATGGGGGGCAAACGCATCAGCCAAATGGCTAATAATCGCACTTGCCAGGAAAAACTCCTGGCGCAACAGCGCACGCAACCCCAGCAGATCGCGCTCACCCCACTGCTCAAAGAGATCAGAAACGGTACTACTCACCAACTGGATATAATCTAACTGGGGCGCTTGGGCCCCCGGCAGATAGATGCGCCGCACCTCAACCGCAATCGGCTCCATGTCAGCCGCCTCAGCGGGATAGTAGTGCTGAAAAGCCTGCATAACCGACCGTTGAAACATGCGCACCAACTCTAGGTCACTCCGATCATACCGTGCTACCACCGTCGCCGTATAGACCCAAGTCAGATCAAGCGGTTCAACCGGCAAACTCCGGCCCTCAGCCAACAACTGGTGGGCTGGCGACCAGGTGAAGCTCAGATCAAGGAAGGGCGGCATATTCTCGCTTGTCAGGGGCTCATCATGATCAGGAAAGAGCTCAAGCCTACACGTCCGATCATGGGTCGCAGGAACCACACTCTCAACAAAAGCATGCTCATGGAAGCCCGCCACCAGCCATGCGTCTTCCAGACCAGTCACCAAATCCTCGTAGCTCAACATGCGCGTAGCCCCTTATACCATTTACGATTGCAGATTGCAGATTGCAGATTGCAGAACATGGCGTCTCAATGGGCTTTCGCGTGCTTGATAATGCGGCATGTTCAAGGGTAATTGGTATTATACCAACTAGATTGGGCTATTGTACCGCCACTAGCCACTAGCGGCAAGGGGGGGCGAGGAGGCGAGGACGCGAGGACGCGAAGACGCGAGGAGGCGAGGACGCGAAGACGCGAGGACGCGAAGCCCTGGACTCTTCGCCTCACGCATCCTCACAACATTGTAAAGCTGTTGATTGCCCCGTTGCTTTGCCACCCTGAGAGGCCGTAGGTAGTGCTGATGTTAGTCGGCTTCCCATCGCTGCCAAAGACCTCAGCCGACTAAGGGAAGCGGATGTTGTTGATTGCCCCATTGCTTGTCCACCATGAGCGAAGGCGCGTAGGAACGTTCCTGTTTGTGCCGTAGGTAGTGCCGACGTTAGTCGGCTTCCCATCGTTGCCCAAGACCTCAGCCGACTAACGTCGGCACTACGATGCCTGCGCCCCATGTTCTATTCAGCATGACAAGCTGCTGGGATACGTAACAATTTCTGCTTCCCTAACGTCGGCACTACAATGGTCGTGAACCATGTACTATTCAGCATGACCGGCTGCTGGGATACGTAACAATTTCTGCTTCGCTTAGTCGGCTGAGGTCACCGACAACCCCTGGATGCCGACTAATGGTCTTCCAGAAATTAATCCGGTGTCGCGGCACGGACTAGACCTGATAGATATGCCAGATCTGCGAGGTCTGGTTAGCGGATTATTTACTGGAAGACCATAAGTCGGCACTACGACGGTAAAGGTGAAGTGGAGATACTTCATCCCATACGCATGAAATTCTGCCGACAACAGACGCTCAAGCAGATCAATGCCATACATGATGCCCTATACCTTGCTATGTAGTATATTATACCAAATCCGATAGCCGATAGCCGATAGCTGAAAGCCGAGCATGGCATCTCAATGCGCTAGATTGTCATTGGGCATGCGGCATGTTCAATGGTAACTGGTATTATACCAGTGTAGATTGCCGAACATGGCATCTCAATGAGCTGTAGTGCTATTGACTATGCGGCATGTTCAACCGTAAATGGTATGATGCTTGTCACTCGTCACTTGTCACTTGTCACTCGTCACTCGTCACTCGTCACTGCCATTAATATTGGAACTGCGATTTCATGAATTGTTTGCGCCCACTTCTGATCCTGCTGCTGCTGATCGCTCTGGTTGCCTGTAGTGCTACACCAGATCCTACACCACCGTCCGCCCCCAGCCCTACGCCAACCCTGCCGCCGCCAACGGCGACCCTGGCGCCAGCAACGCTCCCCGTGTCTACGTCTACACCCACGCCCACGCCCAGCCCTGAGCCTGCTGCGCCCGCGCCACGCGATCCGCTCTTTGACCCCCAGCGGATCAGTTATGCCCACGGGGTTACGACGGGCGATATTCAGGCTCTGCTTGAGGCGCGTGGTAGTAGTCTGGCTACGGTGCGCTTTCAGATTGGCGACCGTTCTCACAGCTTCGCCGAGACACTCATCAACCTGAGCTCGCTCTATAGTCTCAATCCGCTGCTGCTGTTGACGTTCATGGATGTCCAGAGCGGCCTGGTGAGCGGCGGACAAGGGAGCCCTGAGCAACTCGCTTGGGCGATGGGCTACCGTGGCGGCGGCGGAGCGCGCCAGGGGCTCTATAGCCAACTGCGCTGGGCCGCGCTGGAAATGCGCTTTGCCCTGCGCGACTATGCGCTCAAAGGTGCAGCCGCGCCGCCCCCGCTGATTTTTGCCGACGATACGCGCCAAACAGTAAACGCCGAGATTTCCTTCAGTCGCTATATCCTCGCCCGCGTCGTGGCCCCCACCACCACCCCCGATCTCTTGGGTGTACGCATGGAGAGCGTGGTCAACAGCTATGCGCGGCTCTTTGGCGATCCGCGTGAGCCGCCGAGTGATTGGCCGCCCCTGGCCGAACCCTTCCTGACCCGGCCCATGGAGCGCAACTTCCCGGTTACCTCGTTCTTTGACCACGATGCGCCCTTGTTGCGCCCGAATGGCCACATTAAGACCTTCTGGGGCCGTGCGGAGACCGACCGGGCTTTTGCCTACGATGGGCATACCGGCTGGGACTACGGCATGGGGCCGCCCGAACGGATTCTGGCCGCCGCCGACGGGCTCGTTATCTTTGCAGGCAACTCGGATGATGGCTGCGCCACCCCAGCCCGCGCCGTGATCATTGACCATGGTAATGGCTACCGCACGCTCTACTGGCACCTCGATAGCCTCGCGGTAACGACAGGCCAAGAGGTAGCTCGTGGTGACATCCTGGGCGTCGCTGGTGACAGCGGCTGCGCCTTTGGTGCCCACCTGCACCTCCAGGTGCAATACTTGGGGCGCGACGTAGACCCCTACGGCTGGTGTGGGCGTGACGCCGATCCATGGGCTATGAATCCAGCGGGCCAAGTGAGTATCTGGCTCTGGGCCGACATGCCTTCACCCTGCGCCCCTCATCCGCCCGATCTGATCATTGTAGACGAGAACGATCCCGGCTTCATGATGGCGGGGGCTTGGCAAGAACACCCCATCGGCTACGCTGGTGCTTCCCACTTCGCCCCCGTCAGCTTTGCGGGCAGCAGCGCCCAACCCTACCGCACCGCCAATCTGCAAGCGCCGCTCGTTGCCGCTTGGCGCCCAACCCTGCCCCACGCGGGGCGCTACCAGATCATGGCCTACATCCCCTACGCCCTCAACGGCCTCGACGAATCACGCCACGTCCGCTACCTCATCCGCCACGCCGAGGGAACCAGCCTCGTAGAGATCAACGGCGAACGCGAACGCAACTGGTGGGCCGACCTGGGCGAATATGAACTCGACCCTGAAACCGCCCTCGTGAGCGTCAGCACCCTCGCTGGCGACAACCGCCTTGGCGTTTGGGTTGATGCGGTCGTCTTTGTGGAGCGGTAGTAGATTGTAGATTGTAGATTGCAGATTGTAGATTGCAGATTGTAGATTGTAGATTGTAGATTGTTAGGTAGAGTAACCATACGTATCCCATGAACCTCCACGCCATCGTACCACTCAAACGCCTGCACCAAGCCAAGAGTCGTCTTGCGCCGGTGTTGCCGCCGGAGTCGCGGCGCGAACTGGTGCTTGAGATGCTCGAACGGGTGCTGCATACCCTCCAGCATCCCGCTGTAGCAGCCGTTTGGCTTGTCAGTGCCGAGCCCTCCGTGTTGGCTTTGGGGAGCACATGGGGGGCACTGCCCCTGTTTGATCATACCCAAGAACTCAATGATGCGCTCACCTATGCCCGCACGACCGTTTGGGAGGCTGGTGCGAGTGCATTGTTGGTTATTCCTGCCGACGTGCCGCTCATTATTCCCGCCGATGTGGCAGCCCTCGCAACGGCCCTCGCCCAAGGCAGCGATGTTGTGCTTGTCCCCGACGAACACGGGAGCGGCACCAACGCACTGGGCCTACGCCGCCAAGCCAACGACATCCCCTTCTGCTTTGGCCCAGCCAGCGCCCACCAACACCGCGCCGAAGCCACTGCGCGCGGCCTTACGCCCCAACACCTTGAGCTTCCAACCCTCGCACTTGACATTGATCTGCCGGTTAATTTGTATGCGTATCGTACTTTGCAAAGGGTGTGCTATAGTTAATCAGATAAAGAATTTGTTAGCGCGAAGAAGCCCTGGGCCGCGACGTTGGCTGAGCCTGTCGAAGCCACCGTCGCGGTGGCTTCGACAAGCTCAGCCAACGCGACGCCCCCACGCGAGCCCAGAACTTTTTCGCGCTAACAAGAATTTTGGCAATACCACAGAGCCGTGCCCCTGGAGCTACTGGTTTAAGGACAGACAGAACATAGGTTCATTGCCGCACAAGAGCACAAAGGAACGCAACAACACTGCGGTGCCTTCGCCCCGCTCCCACGTTGTGGGAGCGGCGATGCCCGGTTGGTGAGCCTGTCGAACCAGAGCCTGTCGAACCAGAGCCTGTCGAACCAGAGCCTGTCGAAGGGGGCAGGGAGTGAGGGCCATCCTGGGCATCTCAAAGCCCTATCGGTTGCTAGGGAGTGAGGGCCATCCTGGGCATCTCAAAGCTCTATCGGTCGTTACAGTTGAAGGAGAGAACAATGACCGCAGAAATACTTGTTAGACATGGTTCGTGGTAACTTTACCGTTTGCGCCATAGGTAGTGCCGACTTTAGTCGGCTTCCCATCGCCTCCGAAGACCTCTGCCGACTAAAGTCGGCACTACAATATGGTAAAGCGAAAAGCCCCTTTCTGAAACCATGTATAACAATAGCTTTTGACCTCTTTCCTCTTTCCAGTATCCTACCTCCTCTATCCTTCCTGGGAGTACATCATGCCATCACCACCTGATGATGATCTTGCCCGCAAGATTGCTGAGTTGGAGGCGATGCTTGCATTGCCCAATCTGCCAGATGTTGCTCGTCGTCCTCTGGAAGAAGAACTCACCCGCCTGCGTACTGGGCTACCAGAGCAGCCGACGCGCTCACACGATCAGCAGGTTGGTGGCCATGCCTCCGTCGGGGTGGCGGTGGCGGGTGATGTGCGCGGCGATCTTCAGACTGGCGGGTTGCGTAACGAGGGGTTGATTCAGTGCTTCTTTGCTGCTGCTGGAGTGACGCATCCCTCGGATGAGCAGCGCGAATTGGTGGCTGCCTATCTTGCTCGTGTGATCCAGCGTTGTGACCGGATGCGCCTTGCTGGTGCGGTGCGTCGTGAACGTGGTGATGCCGGGGTTGCGACCCTGACACTGAGCCACGTCTATGTGACCCTGGCGGCGACCCGTTGGCTGCTTGTGCGCGAGGCGGCAAATGAGGAAGCGTTTGCTGCGGAGCTTGCTGCGGGCGATCCCGATCATGTGCTTCCCGAAGCGGCCCGGCGCGTGGTGGTGTCGCCGCACGCGGGTGAGTTGGTGGAGACACGTACGCGCAGTGGTACGCCACCCGCTCGCTTAGAGCGGCCCCTGTTACTGACTGAGGCGCTGATGCAGCGCCAGCAATGTGTGCTGCTCGGTGGGCCAGGGAGCGGCAAGAGCAGTTTTTTGCGCCACCTTGCGGTAACCGTAGCCCATGCCGCGCCTGCCGAGCTTCCCGCTTCGTGGCGGGTTGGTGCCATGTTGCCCCTCTATGTGTCGCTCGGTGCCTTTGCGGCTTGGGCCCAGCAACAGCCAACGCCCGCCCTTGATGGCCCGGGACTCTGGCGCTTCTTGCTGACAACCGCGCAGGAGTATGGGCTTGATGGCTTGGAACATGCGCTCAAGCGAGCCTTTCGTCACGGGGGGCTGCTGCTGTTGCTCGATGGCTTGGATGAGGTGGCTGACCCGTCGCTGCGTGCTGCGGTCGCGCAGGCCATAGCAGCGCTCGCTGAACATGGTGGGCGTCTTGCCATCACCTGTCGCGTGCGCTCCTTTGAGGGTGCCGTGGCGGCACCATTCGCTCCGTGGGGCGATCCGGTTGCGTTGGCCCCCTTCAGTCTGGGCCAGATGCGCCACTTTGTGCAGGCGTGGTACAACCGCAGCGCAGCGCATGTTGCCCTTGTGCCAGAAGAGGCGCACGAACGGGTGCAGGAATTGACCACGCGCCTCGCAGACGTTGCAACGCTGCGTGACCTGGGCCAGACCCCGCTGCTGCTGACGATGATCACGATCTTGCACTACTACGAGGGCAAGTTGCCGGAGGATCGCGCTGACCTGTACGAAGATCTGGTGCAACTGTTGCTGACCCGTTGGACTCAGCAGCGCCGCGAGGCAGGGGCTCCGCAGGCACTCATTGAGGCGCTTAAGGCTGACGGGAGCCTTGGTGGATTCAAGGAATTTCATCTGCGCAATAGGTTGGAATTGTTGGCCTACCACGCCCACCAGCAGAGCCCAGCGAGTGACGGGCGTGGTCTGCTTGACCGACATCGTGTGCGTGGGACGTTTGACGACCTGTTTCGCGAGTTTGAGCTTGGGCCGGGACGAGCCGCCGAGAAGGCGGAAGAGGTGCTGAAGCATTTGGAAGAGGAGAGTGGCCTGCTACTGCACGAGGGAGGTGATCGCTATGGCCTGCCGCACCTGAGCTACGAAGAGTATCTGGCTGGCTGCCACCTCAGCCGCCAGGCCGACATGTATATGCGTACGTATGGCCATTGGCAGGCTGATGCGGGGCGCTGGCGCGAAGTCATCTTTCTAGCTTTAGGACGCATGGTGCGTGAGGCGGGGTGCGAGACGGCGGCGGGCTGGGTGCAATTCCTGCTCGCCCCCGCACATGGCGAACGCGTGCGCGACCACGCCGAACGGGAGCGGGCTGCCTTCTTTGCTGCTGAGTGCCTGCAACAGATGGGTGGCAAGGCCGCGCTGATCGGGGCACGTACGATAGCTCTGCCGGAACTCTGGGCCAGTCTAGCCCAAAGCTTGAGCCACGTTGTTGTGGGCCGCAATCTTCCCGCTGCTCAGCGGGTAGAGGCCGGGGGATACCTGGGTGAACTCGGCGACCCGCGCCCCGGCGTCTGCACCCTGCCACCGCCGATGGTTGAGTTTGCGGGTGGCAGTTTTGTGCTTGGCGAACCGAAGGGAAAGAGTCGTTTCGATGATGAAGTGAATGATCAACCTCTCCTGCTGCGCCCCTTTGCCCTGGCCCGCTACCCGGTTACCAACGCGCAGTACCAACTGTTCATCGAAGCGGGCGGCTATGATCCGACCCAGCCTTAGTGGGATGCGGCGGGACGAGCTTGGCTACGCCGTGATGATTATGCGACGAAAGGGCTTGAGCCGTGGCAACGACGAACGCACAAGCAGCAGCCAGAATGGTGGACTGACCCGCGTTTCGGCAAGGCGCGCCCCAACCATCCGCTGGTGGGCATCAGTTGGTACGAGGCGACCGCCTTCTGCGCGTGGCTCACCCAACATCTGCGTGATGGTTACATCTACCGCTTGCCCAGCGAAGCCGAATGGGAGT
>NZ_NQWI01000111.1 GCF_002532535.1 Candidatus Viridilinea mediisalina | reverse complement strand
CTCAGCCACCGCGACGGTGACTTCGACAAGCTCAGCCACCGCGCCGCTTGGCTTCGACAAGCTCAGCCACCGCGACGCTGGCTTCGACAAGCTCAGCCACCGCGCCGCTTGGCTTCGACAAGCTCAGCCACCGCGCCGCTTGGCTTCGACAAGCTCAGCCACCGCGCCGCTTGGCTTCGACAAGCTCAGCCACCGCGACGGTGACTTCGACAGGCTGGTTTCGGCAGGCTCAACCACCGAGCCAGCATCGCGGTGGCTGCGCCCCAAACTCCCGCCGCATGCTATATAATCGCAGCGTTATGCATGTACTCCAAATTGCCTGGGAATACCCTCCCCACATCGTGGGGGGACTTGGTCGTCATGTGGCTGAGCTAGTACCTGCTCTGGTCGAGCATGACGTGCGCGTGTCGGTGGTTGCGCCCCGTTTGCGCGAAGGTGCCTTTGCTGAAGGGGGCGATGGGATCGAAGTGCGGCGGGTTAGCGTGCCTGAAATGCCGTGGGCCGACTATCCGAGCTTTGTGACCGCGAGCAACCGGGTGCTGGCCCAAGCTGCCATGGCGCTACGCGACGAAGTTGGCCCGTTCGATCTCATTCATGCCCACGATTGGTTGGCCACCGAAACGGCGGCAAGCCTCAAGCACCATTGGCAGATCCCGCTGGTGGCTACGATTCATGCCACCGAGCGCGGGCGGGGGCGGGGGGTTTTGCACGGGCCAGCGGCGCAGCGCATTAACGATCTCGAGTGGCGCTTGGCCTATGAAGCCTGGCGCGTGATTGTCTGCTCCCATTTTATGGCGCGACAGTTGGGCGACTACTTCCAAACTCCGCTCGATAAGATTGATGTCGTACCTAACGGGGTGCATATTGGCGGAACCCCCTTCCGTGATGCGGATCACTGGCTGACCTTTCGGCGGCGTTATGTGGCCGATGATGAACGCATGGTGTTCCACGTCGGGCGGATTGTCTATGAGAAGGGATTGCACGTTCTGCTTGATGCCTGGCCACTGGTGCTCTCACGCTTGCGGGCGCGCCTCGTGATTGCTGGCATGGGTGAAAGCTTGGAGGGCCTTAAGGCCCAAGCGCATGCGCTTGGCATCCAAGACCAGGTCCATTTTACCGGCTTTATTGCCAACGAAGACCGCGACCGGCTCTACCATGCTGCCGATCTGGCGATCTTCCCCTCGCTCTACGAACCCTTTGGCATCGTGGCGCTCGAAGCCTTAGCCAATGCATGCCCCCTTGTGGTGAGTAACGCGGGTGGTCTGGCCGAAGTGGTGCAACAAGGCATCACTGGCCTTGTAGTGCCCGCCGATAGCTCACGGGCCCTTGCCGATGCCATTATTGCAGCCCTCAGCCGCCCCGATATGGCCCGCTCGCGGGCCGCAGCCGCCCTGCGTGATGTACGTGAGTACTATACATGGTCGCGCATTGCCCAAGCAACGAAAGTTGTCTACGAACGGGTAATGGGCGAGTGGCACAATACATCATGGGGGAAGGATTAGGTTTATCTGGGATGCTCCGTAGCGACTTGCGAGGACGCGAGGACGCGAGGACGCGAGGACGCGAAGCTAGTGTTGCTTCGCCTCACGCATCCTCAAAGGGTAGAACGAGGTTGGCGTATGAGTGGCAATAATCTTTTAGCTCAAGCTATGGCCGCTGCCCGCGCTGGACGCAACCAAGAGGCTGAGGCTATGCTGATGAAGGTGCTGCAAGCCGACCCACGCAACGAGACGGCATGGCTCTGGCTCTCTGGGGTGACCACAAGCCCTGAGCGGAAGCGTACATGCCTCGAACGGGTACTCACGCTTAACCCGCAGAATACCCATGCGCGCCAAGGGCTGGCACGCCTTGGTGTGGCCCCGTCTACGTCCTCACGTCCCGCGTCCTCGCCGCCTACGTCCTCACGTCCCGCGTCCTCGCCGCCCGCGTCCTCGCCTCCCGCTGCTGCGCCTCCCGCTGCTGCGCCTCCCGCTGCTGCGCCTCCTGCGTCCTCGCCGCCCGCCGCCCCACCTCCCGCGTCCTCGCCGCCCGCGTCCTCGCCGCCCGCGTCCTCGCCGCCCGCCGCCCAGCCGCCCTCAACCCTCTCAGGTCTTGTGTTACCTCAGATCAGCGAAGAATCGGACACCCCTTGGCTCAATGCTGCCGACGGGCCAGCCGAGGAAGACCCCAAGGTTGAGTCGGCTGTGGCTGCGATTGCCGCAATGGTTGCCGAGCCGCCCAAGCCAGAGCCGGAGCCGGAACCAGAGCCGGAGCCAGAGCCAGAGCCAGAGCCGGAGCCAGAGCCAGAGCCAGAGCCAGCCACTGGCCCAACCGAACCACTTCCAGCTCAAGAGGCACCACCTGCCCCCAAGTTGCCCTGGTGGAAGCGCATGATGGGCGAACAACCCGCAGTGGCGACCGTTGCAGTGGCTGCAAGCGCCAATGAGCAAACAGGCGAACTACCAGCAGGCCCAGCCGTTACCCAACCCAAAGCAAGTATCATCCCTGGCGGTGAAGCCGACGAAGAGCCTTGCCCCTACTGTGGGGCGACGACGCGGCTAAGTCACCGTTCCTGTCCAGCCTGCCATAAGAGCCTGATGACCATCGGCCAGCGCCGTGAAGAACGTTCGCTTGCGCTCAAGATTCTCGTTGGCATCTATGGCATCTTTACATTGCTCTTTCTATTGGCTAATTTGGCGCAGGTTGGTGATTTTGTGGGGATGGCCATGGATGGGCTTATGCCCGTTTCCATTGTGGCATTTGTGGTTATCTTCACGATCATCATCACCGCGCTTTTGGGTTCGCTTACTGCTGGGCTCTTGAAGCGCAAGGTTTGGGCTTACGTTCTACACTGGTGCAATGTACTCTTTGGGATCATCAATGTAGGCGCACTGGGCTTCTTTGTGCTGATTGTCGGTACGACCGAGTTTGCGTTTCTTGATGAGCTTGATGCCGAGACGGCTGAACTGGCGCTGGGCTTTATGAACATGCTCTCTGGCGTCATGATGGGCATACTCTTCTGTAACGTCATCATCCTCATGGTCTTCATTGGCCTCACCGTAGCCAGCCACCGCGACTTCTTTGCGCCCAAGGTACGCATGAGCGTTGCGGGCAACAGTGCTGGGCCGGAACCCTTCAACACTGGCGTTCTCTACCGCAAGCGGGGCATGTGGTATATGGCGGTACGTGCGTGGGAAGGGGCGGTTGCCTCGTCGGACAAGGATGCCACGGCTCGCCACGCCCTTGGTTTGGGCTATGCCCAACTCAAGCGCTACGAAGATGCCCACAAGATGCTGCTCAGTGCCCAAGCCCTCGACCCAGAGAATGATGGGCTCAAGCGCGATATTGCTGCGCTCGAGCGACGCTTGGCCAAGGCGAAATAGCAACGGGTTTGAGAGAAACCTAGTTCTCGCAAACCCGCTTGCAACTAGCTCAACACAGTAATTGGGCCATGGTCGTCACAGTGATCGCCGTGGCGATGGTGCAGGCGACCATTCACCAAGTAGTCGAAGTGATCGCCATGGGGCACGAGCGGGTGGCCACAGCCATCATGCGTACATGCACACTCAACCGGGGCACACCCATCAGGGTTGGTATCACTCACCGCGATCGTATGTTCATCATAGTGATCCTCGTGGGGATGGTGCAGATGACCATCATGCAGGTAGTCTACGTGGCCGTCATGCTCAATCCGCAGATGCCCACAATGCTCACTGTGAACATGGCTATGGTCCGCATGAATCTCGTGGCTCATAGGGTACTCCTTAGTTGAAGGAACGGCCTTGTTACCGTTCGTACCTTCATTGTAGAGCCTCGCAGTGGCGTTGCATAGACCTGTAGATGAGACGTAATACCATTTCAGATTGTAGATTGTAGATTGCCGAACATGGCGTCCCAATGGGCTTGGCATACTACCAGTGCTACGTGATGAGCGACGAGTGACCAGTGACGAGTGTGCCCCTACGAGTTTGTCTCATTCGTTGCCGGGCGCTGGTTGTGCATTGCTTCGGCCTTATTGAGCAGGAGGCGGCGCTCTTCAACCCCAAAAGTTTGATTGGCAGTGCGGCGCCACTCTTCGTTCGACTCATAGGCCCACTGGCCTGCCTCAGTGTGAATCCAACGTGGTGCCTTAAAACGCCGTAGTTCGAGAGCCGTAGTCATTGTGTAACAAACCCTTCTGTTTTGGAGAGAAGCAAGAACCCTCTTGAGTGTAGCTCGATCAGTTACAACTCCTTGAGCAGTTCAGAGGCTGTCTGAAAAATCTATGGTCTGGCGTTGGAGTGCCGGCTTCAGCCGGCTAAAGCCGGCACTCTAGCGTATGCCCCCGGCTTTTCAGACAGCTTCTCAGATCGTTTCTAGCAACACGCGCCCTTCGCGTAGGCGGAGTACCCGATCAGCGCGACCGACAACTTCAGCGCTGTGCGTAACCATCAGGAGCGTCTTGCCGCTTGTGCGTACAAGCCGTTCGAGCAGGTCAAGCACATAGCCGCCCGTCTCTGCATCGAGATTCCCAGTTGGCTCATCGGCCAAAATGAGCGCTGGATCGTGAACAAGGGCGCGGGCGATGGCAACCCGTTGTTGTTCACCGCCACTGAGCCGGTCGGGATAACTGTCGCCCCGTTCGGCCAAGCCTACCGCAGCAAGCATTGCTTGGGCCTGGGTTTGGGCCGCGTTGCCCGTGCGCCCATTCAATTCTAGGGGCAGCAGCAGATTTTCAAGCACGGTCAAGGTTGGCACCAGATTGAAGAATTGAAAGACAAAGCCAACCGCGTGTCGCCGCAAGAGCGTGCGTTCATGCTCACTCATGCGGCCCAGCGCCCGCCCCGCAACCCAGACCTCACCGCTTGAAGGCAGATCGATGCCACTCACGAGATTGAGTAGCGTACTCTTGCCGCTACCACTCTTGCCCACTAGCACCACCAACTCGCCCGCAGCAATACTGAGACTCAGTTCATGCAACACGACGCGGGTACGTCCGGCTTCCTCGTATGAGCGACTCACCTGTTCGAGCCGGATCAGCGGTTCGTGGATCTCAGACATACTACACCTGATCGAGCAATTCGTGCAACTGGGGGGCCACTGCGTGTAGCGCCGGGGGGAGTGCTTCGCCGCGTAGGATGGCTTGGCCCAAGGCCGAACTCTTGAGTTCGAGCAGTTCGCGCTCCAACTCGCTCGCCATCTGCACATCGCGTTGAATCTTGCCATCGCGGATGGTAATCACCCGCTGGGCTGCGGCTGAAACTTCGGTGTTGTGGGTGACAATCACGAGGGTGACGTTCTGCTCCCGGTTGAGCTTGCTGAGTAGCTTCATGATTTCAGCCGTGTTTTTGGTATCGAGGTTGCCGGTTGGCTCATCGGCAAGCAGAATAGCCGGTTGATTGGCCAGGGCGCGGGCGATGGCGACGCGCTGCCGTTCGCCGCCAGAGAGCTGGTTGGGCAGGTGATCGCCGCGTTTGGCTAAACCTACGAGCTCCAACAACTCCAGGGCACGGCGGCGGCGCTGCCCGCCGCGCATCCGTAGTTCGTACATGGGAACTTCAACATTTTCGCAGGCGGTGAGGGTTGGCAAGAGGTTGTGGCTCTGAAAGACAAAGCCGATGGTCTGCCCACGAAAGCGGTCAAGGTTGCGAACCTTAGCGATAGAGGTGCCATTGACAATCACATCGCCACTACTGGGGCGATCCAGCGCACCAATCAGGTTGAGAAGGGTTGACTTGCCCGACCCGGAGGGGCCAACAATCGCAACCACCTCGCCGCGCTTGATCTGCAGATCAACCCCATCGAGCGCCTTCACTGGCACACGTTCGCCATAGACGCGGGTGAGTGCTTGGGTTTCAAGGACGATTTCTTCATTCATTTCGATAGCTCTTTGCGTTCGCTTACGTTTGCGGCGATGCACAAGAAGCGAACGGTACGTCTGTTCTTCTGTTCTTCTGCTCTTCTGTTCTGCTTTGGGTATATCCGCTCCTACGAACCATCACGCAGCGCTTCAAGCGGGTGTAGGCGCACGGCGCGCCAGGCGGGTAGGATGCCGCCAATAATGCCGAGCCCTAGGGCCATCACAAAGACCCGCGCCATGTCGCTGAGGCTGTAGCTGGCGGTGAGGAATTCGCCGTAGTCGGGGGTCAGTTGAAAGAGCACATTCATGCCAATGCCGATCAGAATGCCCATGAGCGCGCTGAGCAGGCTGAGGGCGAGCGATTCGGTCATGATCAGGCGCAGTACGCGCCCGCTGCTCCAGCCGACGGCACGCATGACGCCAATTTCATGGGTGCGCTCGAAGACGCTCATGAGCATGACGTTCATCATCACAATGCCGCCCACGAGCAGCATCAGGCCCATGAGGGCGCCAAAAATGGCCTCCATGGTGGCAAAATCGGCCATGCGACTGGTGAGATCGGCGGTGGGGGCGACCAAGAGTTGGGGGTAGCGCTGTTCAATTTCAGCCGCGACCCGTTCGGCATGATCTGGGTTGTGTAGCGTAATGCCCAAGAACGAGACCTGGCGCGGTTTGCCGAGCAGACGCTGGGCTTCGCGGATGTTGATCACGGCACCACTGTCCTGATAGCTGATCCCGCTCTCGTAGATGCCAACAATTGTGAAGGTCTGCCCCGCAAAGCGTAGTGTATCGCCCACGTCCCGATCGAGGCTTGTGGCCGCTATGCGCCCGAGGATCAGTTCATTGTTGCGCTGGATGCTGCGTCCCTCGGTGGTACGGTAGCGTGTAATATAGCCCTCGCGTGGATCGAGGCCGTAGACCATGAAGAAGGGCACGCCGGGCACATTGGCTACGCCAAAGACAAGGCGTGAGACCGCTTTGACTTCAGGGTGGGCGCGGATGCGGTCGGCGATGCGCTCGTCAATCGAGGAGAACATGGCATCGGAGACGCCCGCCTGTTGTACGAGGACATCAGCTTGACCGGCGCTGAGTAGTTCGGTAAAGAGGCTGGTTGCGCCATTGGCGATACCACCCAGGGCAACAATCAGGCCAACCCCAAAGCCCAAACCGATCATCGCCATGAGGCTGCGGGTCGGGCGGCGCAAGAGGTTACGCAAAGCTGGCCCGCGCATGAGCGGCGCGAGCAGGCGCGCCGTCCAGCCCCAATGCACCGTCGCGCCCGCTTCGGAGCGCATGGCTTCAACCGGAGCGAGGCGGGCGGCGCGCCAAGCGGGGTAGCCCCCACCCACGAGCCCCAGGACGCCCGCAATGATAATTGCCTGACTAATGGCCGAAGGCTCAACTGTGCCACTGAGGAAGCCGCCCAAGGCGGGCGAGCGGGCCAACAGCGCCACGAGGCCCATTGCCATTAGCAGCCCAAGCAGGCCTCCAGCAGCCGAAATGATTAGGGCTTCACCAACAATCATGCCGACAATGCGCCGTCGCCGCCAGCCTAGTGCCCGCAGCACGCCAATCTCGCGGGTACGCTCGAAGACGCTCATGAGCTGGGCGTTCATCATGCCCAAACCGCCCACGAGCATCGCAAAGATGCCCAGGAACCAGCCCATAGAGCCATAGACCTCGAGGATTTCATCTTGGCTAGAGGGATCACCAGAGCGGGTGACGGCCAACTCAGGCCAGTGGGTCTCAATGGCCTCCTTCACCGCATCACGATCACGCGGATCGTGCAACTGGACTTTGAAGTAACTCACCTGGCGGCGGCGGTCGAACGAGCGTTGTGCATCGGCAAGGTGAATGACTGCGCCATTGTCTTCAAAGCTGGCACCTGTTTCATAGATACCAACAATGGTATAGGTCAATTCATTAACGCGAAACTTTTCACCAACCTGTTTACGCAGACTCTCAGCCGCACGGGCCCCCAGCATGATCTCGCGGCGAGCGATGATCGGGCGGCCCGCGACAATCTGGTAGCGCGCGAGCGAAAAGCCACGCGGATCCTCGCCTGCAACGAGGAAATAGGGCGAATCGGGGGTAGCCTCAATTCCAATCACGGTCGCATCAACCTGCGCGACACCGCGTATGCGGGCGATCTCATCGCCGACCGACTCATCAATCGAGCCGATCATAATCATCACCGCATCCTTCTGGCTCACTAGCAGGTCGGCATTGCCGGTCACATTGACACTAAAGCCACGGGCCATGCCTTCGCCAAAAGCGGAAAGCACGATCACGGCGGTCACCCCCACCGCCACCCCAAGCATGGTGAGCAGTGTACGCATCTTGCGGCGGAGGAGATTTTTGAGGCTGAGCATGAGGCTACCTTATGGGAGGATACAGAAAATAGAAAATAGCAAATAGAAAATAGCTATTTCCTCGCTGCTACACCCTTCATCACAAATCTCCAAGCGAGACCGTTGCGGTCATGTTCCAGCGTAGCCGCTCATCCCAACTGCGCGGTGTGACGGTTGCGGTGAAGATGACATCGCCCTGATGGGCGGTGCCACGGGCTTCGATGGCGCTAATGACGCCTTCGAGGTAGAGGTCAGGGATAGCATCGAAGCTCAGTTGTACCACCTCGCCTTCGCGGACAAGCACCACATCGAATTCGGTGAGGTCGCTGGTCTCAATCTTCCATGCGCTCATGTCGGCCAGCACGATGGCGGGCTCGTGGGCGTTGGGGTGGACACCCTGCTCAAGGTTGATTTTGACAATGGTGCCAGCGAAGGGGGCGTGCAGGGTTGCTTTGGCCAGCATCAATTCGGCCTGTTCGAGGTTGGCTTGAGCCACGCGCACGCGCGCATCGGCGGCGGCAACGGCGGCAGGTTGGGGCGCAGCTTCAACCTCAGCGAGCCCGGCTTGGGCCTGGGTCACGCGGGCTTGGGCGGCGGCCAATTCGCCCGAACGGGCGCTACCGGTCAACTGATTGAGCCGCGCTTGAGCCGCACTGACGCGGGCCCGCGCCCCGGCGATCTGGTCGGAATCGGCTCCGGCGAGCAGTTGGTCGCGGCGGGCTGCGGCTTGGGTGATCTGCGCTTCAGCGGCAGCGATCCCATTCTGTTCGGCGAGGCGGGCATGTTCGAGGGCGAGGTGGGCCTGTTCAAGAGCCGCCTCACTGCTGGCCACAGCACGCAACGCGGCAGCCTCGGCATCCTTGCGTTCTTGGGGCAGATCATCGTCGGTATAGCGCCGTTCCAACTCAATGTTTTCCCAATAGATGCGACTATAGGCATCCTGGGCATCACGTACCACATTGGCCGCTTGGCTCAGGCGCAATTCCGCATCATGCTTCGTGGCTGAGAGGGCGTCACGCTGGCTCTGCAAACTGGTCTGGGCTTGGGTAAGGGCCGCCTCCGCCTGGGTCAACTCGGTCGTACGGGGGCCAGCGGTGAGGCGAGCGAGCAGGGCTTGGGCCTCTTGCAGTTCATCGCGGGCGGCCTGAATCTCTGCCGCAGTAACGCGCCCGGCGGTCTGTTGAGCGGCGGCGCGGGCCTGGGCGATCTGCGCCTCGGCAGCGGCAACTACTGCTTCGGGGGCACCGGCGAGCAGCAGTTCATACTGGGCAATTGCTTCATCGAGGGCAGCGCGGGCCTGGGCGACAGCCACTTCATGCTCTGCGGTTGCGAGGTGCGCCAAGGCAGCGCCCGCCTCGACCTGCGTGCCTGCTGTCACCAAAACCTCCGCTACCGCCGCTGACTGTTCAAAGCGCAATTCGGCATGGCGGATCGGCAAGACGCGACCATCAACAATCACCAACGCAGGCTCTGGCTCACTAAAAAAATCGGGGGTTGGCGTTGGCGTCGCGCCCAAGCCAGCACATGCACTCAAAAAAACCAGCGTCGTACAGCAGAACCCAACCCGAAGCAGTGTGGTAAACATTGGTCACCTCCAACGTGCCCCAGCAAGCGGCACACGCGGACGGCGACATCGCACAGGGGCGTATGTCGTCGCTAGGCAAACTCCTGTAGTCAGGGGCGCGAGCCGTCCCAAGCCGAACAGATGTCATCTCCTTGGGCTATTATACGTCGCGGGCGGGGCTTTTGTTTCGTCCCAGAGAATGATTTGTGCCTAGCACCCCTGGTGGGGATGTGCTCTTTGACCCTCACCCCCCTTCCCCCTCTCCCGCAAGCGGGAGAGGGGGCGAAGACAGCGAGATTCTTGGCGTTATTTCGCGCTAACAAAACCCTTCTTGTGCGATGTTGGCGGCGAAGCCGCCAACATCGCACAAACAATGGGGTTTGGGGCGCAGCCCCAAGAGCGGGTTGCAGGGCGGTAGCCCGCGCCCCGCACACGGTGTCGCAAAGCGTACTATAATTTAGGCGTAGCGCTTTACCAAGGAGGGTGCGATGTTACGTCGCATACTGGTGCTGTGTGTTGGTGTGGCGGCCCTGTTCGCATTTGACGGTGGTGGGGTAGCGTCGGCAGCGCCTGTTCAGCAGGTGCGTGAAGTGGAGGCTCAGGGGCCAAATGGTACCTGTGCCGAAGCGCAAGTGCTGGGAGCGATCACGGGGGCGGTGCGGGTACGGGGGAGCATTGAGCCTAACCCTGAAGTGCCGGCGCATGCCGAGGGGGTTGACTTCTTTCGCCTGACGGCTACGCCCGGTAGCCAATTGATGCTTGCGATTCGCGGCAATCCTTCGGGGCAGGGGACGTTGCGCGATCCGCTTTTGGGAGCGTTTGCTTCCGACTGTAGCTTGTTGCAGTATGTGGATGACGCCTATGGAAGCCTTGAACCAACGATGTACCTGGTGGTGCCAGCGGATGGGATTGTGACCCTGGCGGTGACGGCCTTTTCCGATTTTGATTTTGTGGGTGCTGGTTATAGTGGTGGCAGCTATGCGCTCACCATTGAAGAGATTCAGCCGATAAGCGGCGTTACTGGTCGCTTGGTTGATGGGCGGACTGGGGCTGATCCTGATCCGAACATGATGCTGCTCCTCCAGCGTTGTTCCTTCGATGTCTGCGTGACCGTTCAAGAAACCTATATTCAACAGGATCGCTTTAGCTTTACTAGCCAACCCAATTGGCCCCTGTTTGCCGGAACCTACCAGGTGATCGTGCGGAGCGACGCCTACCACACGCTCACCCTGGGACCCTTTGTGGTTGCTGCGGGGGCGCGCTACGATCTGGAGGTGGCCTCCCTCGATCCGTTGCCCCTGATTGGCTCGGTGAGTGGGCGGATTGTCCATGCCCATACCGGCCAACCCTTGGGCCATCTTCGCAACTATATCAGTTTGGGCTACTGCACTGAGGATGATTGCTGGGATATACGGGCAAGCATGAGCGTTGATGCTGATGGGCGCTTTCAGATTGTCGCCAGTGACGCGGATCGCCCGCTCACCCAGGGTGAATACCGCCTCTTCATCGAGGTGGAGCAGTTTGTCTTTGCGGATTCAGGGCCATTCATGGTCTATGGCGGGCAAGCATTCGATCTTGGTGATCTCTTCATTGAACCCAAACCACTCCAGTTCTTTGATCATCATGGCTGTGAGAACATTCCTGCTGCGGGCGGGCTCTGCGCCTATGGGTTACGTGTGGTGAATAGCCAACCCTATACGGTGCATCTGAATGTCTGGAGCATCATCGAAGTTGGCAGTGAACATTATGGTGTATTCCAGCCCACTGAGGCCCAGGCGGTGAGCCTTGGGCCAGGCGAGGGGCGCACCTTCCACTTTGAACTCTACATTCCCGCCGAGGTGCCCAACGAGACCTACTTCTGCGCTATGCTCTACATCGCCAACCAAGGGCCGGGCTTCTACATGCAACCGCGTGCCAGCAACTCCATCTTCTGTGGCTACAAAGGCGATCCCTTGGTTGATGATTGGCTGCCACTGGACGATGAGGTGCTGATCGACGAGCCCGTAATGGAAGCCCCGCTGGCCGACGAGCCGGTGATGGAAGCCCCGCTGGCTGACGAGCCCGTAATGGAAGCACCGCTGGCCGACGAGCCCGTAATGGAAGCGCCACTGGCCGAAGAAGAACCTATGACCGACGAGCCCGTGGCGGAAGAACACGGCACAGAGGAACATGGGACGGAAGCATTGCCATTCATGGGCTATGAAGTTATAGAAGGCAACCGTCGCCGTTAAACGAAGCCGCCCCCGCAAAGCTATGATTGTTGCTGTTTGGCGGCTTCGCCGCCAAACAGCAACAATCATAGCGAAGTTATGAGGAACAAAAACATCATGAATCGAGGAGTATGGTACGCTGCCGGAGCCTATGTTCTTTGGGGGCTATTACCGATTTTTTGGAAGGCTCTGGCGCATGTGCCGACGCTCGAGATTTTGGCCCATCGGGTTGTGTGGGCGCTCGTTGTAGCCTTGCTGCTCGTCGCACTGCGCGGGGGCTGGCGCTGGATTGGCCAAGCCCTACGTAATCGGCGGGTGGTGGGGGTCTTTGTCCTGACTGCGATACTGCTCTCGTTCAATTGGGGGCTCTATATCTGGTCGGTCAATAATAACCATGTGGTTGAAGCTAGTTTGGGTTACTTTATTAATCCTTTGGTCAATGTCTTTCTTGGGGTTGTCTTTCTGCGTGAACGCTTGCGCCCCGGCCAGGCTCTTGCGATTGTGGTAGCACTGGCGGGAGTGAGCTTCCTTACTATCACCTATGGCACTCCGCCGTGGATTGCGCTGATCTTGGCGGGCTCTTTTGGCCTCTATGGGCTGCTGCGCAAGACGGCCTCGCTGGGCTCGCTTGAGGGCTTTACGCTGGAGACCATGGCGATGTTTGTGCCTGCGTTCGTCTTTTTGGTCTTTGTTGAGTTGAGTACAGGTGGTGCATTCTGGCACATGGGCCCATGGACAACGCTGCTCCTGGTTGCCTCGGGGGCGGCCACGGCGGCCCCGCTGCTGCTCTTTGCCGCCGGGGCGCGTTTGGTGACCATGACGACCCTTGGTGTGTTGCAGTATATCGCGCCAACGCTCCAATTTCTCTTGGGTGTCTTCCTCTATGGCGAGGCCCTCAGCCCTGAACGGCTCACCGGCTTCGTGATTGTCTGGATCGCCTTGGTAATCTATACCATTGAGGGGGTGATCAGCAGCGGACGGGCAGCCCGCGCCCGCCGCGCTGAGGTTGTGCCGTGATACCATTTTGGATTGCAGATTGTAGATTGTAGATTGTAGATTGTAGATTGCCGAACATGGCGTCCCAATGGGCGTTAGCGTTCTTGATTAGGCAGCATGTTCAAGGGTAATTGGGATAACACTACCCAAGTACATGATCACGCGCCAACAGGTCTTCTTCGCGCTCGCGGCGCTGGATGAGCTGGGCGCTGCCGTTGCCTAGCAACAACAGGGCCGGGCGGGGCGTGAGGTTGTAGTTGCTGGCCATGCTGAGGGTGTAGGCCCCTGTGGTCGCTACTGCGAGCAGGTCGCCTGGAACCGCAGGTGGCAAAGCTGCATCGCGCAGGAGCACATCACCCGCTTCGCAGTAGCGTCCGGCTACTGCTACGGGCGGGCCGGGCGGCGCACTGGCCTGGTTCGCCAACAGGGCACTGTAGTTTGCTCCATAGAGCGCCGGGCGCAGGTTATCGGCCATGCCACCATCAATGTGCAGGTACTGCACCTGGCCATGCTGCACTTTACGGGCCACCACGCGGTAGAGCGCAACTCCCGCACGCGCAACAATCGAACGCCCCGGTTCCAGGGTAAGCCGGGGCAGGGGTAGCCCGTGTGCGGCACAGGCGCTACGCAGCGTCTGGGCCAAACGTGCCGCATACTCCGTCAGGTCGGGAAGCGGCTGCGTGGCCGTATAGGGTACCCCCAGCCCACCACCAGGACTCAACTCACGCATCGTCAGCTTGTAGTCGCGCTGCACCTGGGCGGCTGCTTGCACCAATACTTCCAGCGTGGCGCACAGTTCATCCAGGGCAAAGAGCTGCGAACCAATATGGGCATGGAGGCCATCCAGACGCAGACTCGGCGTAGCCAGAAGCTGTTGCACCGCAGCAGGAAGGGCGGCTAGGGGCAGGCCAAACTTGGATCCACTGCCGCCCGTCGCAATATGGGCATGGGTCGCCGCCTCGATCTCAGGGGCCAGGCGCAAGAGTACGCCTTGGGGCTGTGAGCGGCCCGCGCTCAGTTGGGCCAGCCGCGCCAGCTCATCGAGATTGTCTACCACGAGTGAACCGACCCCCCACGTGAGGGCTCGCTCCATTTCGGCATCACTCTTCGCATTGCCGTGCATATGCACATGGGCCATCGGCAGGCCAGCGCGTCGCGCTACGAGCAACTCAGTGCCCGAAACAACATCTAGGCCCAAGCCCTCTTGGGCTACGATTTGGGCAAGCGCAAGGTTGAGCAGCGCCTTACTCGCATAATGGATCCGCACTTGCAACCCGGTTGAGCCAAAGGCCGTCTGATAGGCGCGCATCGCCCCGCGCACCGTTGCTTCATCAAGCAGATAGAGCGGCGTACCATACGCATCCGCCAGTGCAACCGTATCGCAGCCCCCCAAATAGAGCCGCCCGGAGCGCACTTCGGCGCTAATCGGCCAAATGTGTGCAGCATTGAGCATGTACAATAGTATATCATCTGCACGCCTCCCGGCGGGGGGTTGGTGGCGGCGAAGCCGCCTTTAAGAAAACACTTTTTGTTCCGTGTTGGCGGCTGCGCCGCCAACACGGAACAAAAAGCGGTGGTTGGGGCTTAGCCCCATAACGAAAGGAAAAACATGAACTACCCTCCCATTACCCAACACGGTCTGATTGGCGATCTCCACACCGCCGGATTGGTCGCCATGGATGGCGCGTTGGTCTGGTTGGCATGGCCCCGTTTCGACTCGCCCAGTATCTTTGCGGCCATCCTCGATCATGTGCGGGGCGGCAGTTGGCGCATTGCGCCCCAAGCGAGCTATACCAGCACGCAGCACTATGAGGAAGATAGTGCCATTCTGCTGACCAGTTTTGCCACCGCTGACGGGCGGGTCGAATTGATGGATTGGATGTCGCCATGGGAGGGGCCAACCTCGGAACACGATCTCTTCCGGTTGGTGCGCTGCACCGAGGGCAGTGTAACCCTGGTTGGCCGTTTTGCCCCCCGGCCCGACTATGGGCGGGCTATGCCCAGATTAAAGCACAGTGACAGCGGGCTGACCTTTGAAGCCCACGGTGAACTGCTGGCCCTCGCGAGTAGCCACCCGTGGCAGAACGATGGGGTTGAAGCGACCTTGGAGGTTACCTTGCAGGCTGGCGAGCAGTTGTGCTGTGTGCTCTGCTCGGGGCGCGAGGCGCGGCTTGAGGTGATTCCGCGTGAACTGGAGATGACGCGCGCCTTTTGGAGTTCATGGATTGCCCATTGTAGCTACCAAGGACCTTGGGCCGAGTTGGTGCGACGTTCTGCCATTACGCTCAAGTTGCTCACCTATGCGCCTAGTGGGGCGATTATTGCCGCACCCACCACCTCGCTGCCTGAATGGATCGGCGGCGAACGCAATTGGGACTACCGCTATACCTGGTTGCGCGATGCCTCGTTTACGCTCGATGCGCTCTACCGCTTGGGGTTCCGCGAGGAGGCGTGTGCCTTCTTTCGTTGGCTTGGCGAGCAGGGCCGCCGCCATGGGACGCCGTTGCAGATCATGTATGCCGTGGATGGTGCGGCCAAGCTGACCGAAGAGATTCTGCCCCACCTTGAGGGCTACCGGGGATCACGTCCGGTACGCATCGGCAATGATGCCTACCACCAGCGCCAATTGGATGTCTATGGGGGCGTTTTGGATGCCGCCTACCTCTACGAACAGGAGGGCAGCCTCTTGGCCCCTTGGCAGTGGGCCGTGTTACGCAGCGAGATTGATTTTGTCTGTGAGCATTGGCAGGAGCTGGATCAGGGCATTTGGGAGGTACGTTCGCCTGCGGCGGCCTTCACGTTTTCACGCCTGATGTGTTGGGTTGCGCTTGATCGGGGCATCAAGTTGGCCGAACAGCATGGCTGGGACTATGATCGTGAGTTGTGGCAGCGTACCTGCGCTGCGATTCATGCCGATATTGTAGCGCATGCTTGGAGCGAAGCGGCGCAGGCTTTTACCCAACGCTATGGTGCCGACGACCTCGATGCGAGCCTGTTGGTGCTCCCCATGGTAGGCTTCCTGCCGCCCGACGATGCGCGGGTGCGTAGTACAATACAGCAGATTGATCAGGTTCTGGGCGAGGGCGCTCTCGTCTACCGCTACCACAGCGAAGACGGCCTCAGCGGTGGTGAAGGGGCCTTCCTGCTCTGCTCCTTCTGGATGGTTGATGCGCTGATTGCCATCGGCGAGGTAGAAGCAGCCCAGCGCCGCTTTGAGCAACTGATCAGCTACGCCAGCCCCCACGGTCTCTTGAGCGAAGAGGTTGACCCAGCCACAGGTTTTGCGCTCGGCAACTACCCACAAGCCTTTAGCCACATTGGGCTGATCAACAGTGCTTGTCGGTTGGCTGAGGTGGTATCGAAGGATACAGCAACGAGCACATAGGAAATAGGTTTGCGGCATAATCAAGAATGCTCCATGTTCGGCAATCTACAATCTACAATCTACAATCTGCAATCTGCAATGACTCAAACCCTCGCTTGCCATAGTTGTGGCCATGCCAATCGTCTTGTGGCCCGCTACTGCGGTGCCTGTGGTAGGCTGTTGGCCGCCGAGCAGCGTTTTGCACTAGGCACGCTGCTCGGCGCAGATGGACGCTACCGCGTGGAGCAGCGTTTAGGCGCGGGGGGCTTTGGTGAGGCGTATCTGGTTGAGGATGGGCAGTTGCAGCGTTTGTGTGTGGCTAAACGGCTCAAATTGCAACCAACCTGGTCGCCTGAACGGACACGAACGATTGTGGAGCATTTTGAGCGCGAGGCGCAGTTGTTGGTGGCGCTCAATAATCCTGGCCATCCCAATATCCCAGAGATCTTTGCCTATCTACCTGCGAGCCACTGCTTGGTGATGAAGTATGGCTCTCTTGGATTTCCCGGGCTTTTATCCGGTTTTCAGCCGAAACTGTGAAAACCGCCTCTGTTTTAGCGCATCA
>NZ_NQWI01000289.1 GCF_002532535.1 Candidatus Viridilinea mediisalina | reverse complement strand
GCGACACGGTGCGCGTCTTCGACAACTTGAGCACCGGCTACCGCGTCAACCTCGCCGCCGTGCAGGATCAGATCGAGTTACTTGAGGGCGACCTGCGCGATGGTGACGCCGTGGCGCGGGCGGTCGCCGGGGTTGAGTGGTGCGGCGATTTGGAATAGCCTTGTGCCTTTGCATGAAAACCATCTGCATGATTGGAATGCCATAGTGCGAATATATATATGGATTTATGTTGTTTTAATCGCCCCTATGATGATCAGAAACAGAATCGTATTCGCATCGAGACAGAATCTAAAATCGTCATTCAACAAAAAATCAAATCTGCTGAATGTGATTTACTCTGGTCAGCGATACTTGATCTTGAATGTAGCTTTAATCCCGTTCCTGCACAGCGCATGGCGATTCTTCATTGGCGCACAAAGTCATGCGATCAAATCATGATCAATGAATCTGTATTAAAAGAAGCAAAATCATTACTCGATAACGGTATTGGAACGTATGACGCAATGCATGCGGCATGTGCAATAGTTGGTCAAGCTGACCTATTTATAACCACAGATGATCGCTTACTGAAACGACTGCAAGCTATTGGTAGATTAGTCGCAATGCTGCCACAGAATGCTCTGGCTACGATGGAGGGTTGGTATGAGAACTGAGGCTGAACTTCGTAGCGCAGGCATGCATGCCCTGATTAGCGCCTTGGGTTTGGTTGAGGCAGAACGCTTTCTCATGGCGGTTTCGCGTGAATCTTTTGATTACACCGAGTGGCGTCGTCACCATCTGCCCCTCATCCCGCTAGAGGAGTTGGCCAGGTTAGCGAATCTTGAGGCTGAAAGACTCCAGGATCATCGGTCTTGAAGTCCTGTTGTATGAAGCAATGGTATAGTTTTTGTGATCAGCCCTCCGGGCTGGACTATATCAAAACACTGCTGCTGTACATTGCAGCCGCCGGCAAGCATGTGACGCTGCAAGAGATCATTGATGTGGTCGGGACAACCATTCCCTTGGGAGGTGCGCTCATGGGTACCATTGCTGAAGAGTTGATCGAACAAGGCATACAAAAAGGTCTGCAAAAGGGTGAACAGATCGGCCTGCAAAAGGGTGAACAGATCGGCCTGCAAAAGGGTGAACAGATCGGCCTGCA
>NZ_NQWI01000110.1 GCF_002532535.1 Candidatus Viridilinea mediisalina | reverse complement strand
ATCGCTGCCAAAGACCTCAGAGGCTGTCTGAAAAGTCTATGGTTTGGCGTTGGAGTGCCGGCTTTAGCCGGCTAAAGTCGGCACTACGACGGTAAAGCTGAAAGCATGTTTCTGAAACCTTCCCTTTCATCCTTCATCCTTCATCCTTCATCCCTAAAAGGTTACTATGTCAGCGCTACGTAAACGTTGGGAACTTCGCTCGCCCGCTCCAGAGGATTTTATTCGTGCGACAGGGCTGAGTCCGTTACTTGCCCGCCTCCTGTACCACCGCGATCAACGCGATCCAGCGGCAGTGGCGGCCTTCTTGGCTGATGTTAGCCGCCCGATGCTCCACGATCCGCTGCTGATGCGCGGCATGGCTGATGCGTGTGATCGGATTATTACGGCGATTGAACGGGCTGAGCCCATTGCAGTCTATGGCGATTTTGATGTTGATGGGGTCACTGCGGTCACCCTGCTCGTCCAAGCGCTTGGGGCTATGGGTGCAACTATTCGCCCCTATATTCCCCATCGCACCCGTGAGGGCTACGGGCTGAATCAAGCGGCAGTGACTCAATTGGCCGCTGAGGGGGTGCGTCTGCTGATTACGGTTGACTGTGGGATTAGTAATGTGAGCGAGGTGGCCGCAGCGCAACAGTTGGGCCTTGATGTGATTGTGACTGACCACCACCATCCCCCTGAGACATTGCCCCCAGCGCTGGCGATTGTAAATCCGAAGCAGGCGGGTTGCGCCTATCCCTTCAAAGATCTGGTTGGTGTTGGTATCGCCTATAAGCTGGTGCAAGCCCTCGTGCGGCGCGGCATGCAGCTCGCTGGCCTGCGTGGGCGCGATCTGCTTGATGTGGTTGCCCTCGGCACCGTGGCCGATATGGGCCCCCTGCGCGATGAGAATCGGGTGTTGGTACGCATGGGCCTGAATGCGCTCAATACGACTCAACGCCCAGGGTTGCAGGCGTTAATTCAGATTGCAGGTCTCAAATTGGGCAATATCAGTGCCACCGATATTGGCTATATGCTTGGGCCACGCCTCAACGCTGCTGGCCGCCTCGATGATGCGGTGCGCGCCTACCATCTGCTCTTGGCCCCCACCAAGGCCGAAGCAGAGACCATCGCCTATGAACTGAACACCGCCAACCGTGAGCGCCAAGCACTAACCAAGCAGGTGCAGGCGCGTGCCCGCGAGTTGGCCGAAGCCAGTGGGCGCGACCAGCAGCGCATTGTGGTGCTGGCCGACGAGGGTTTCCCGGCAGGTGTGGTTGGGCTCGTCGCTGGCAAACTCGCTGAAGCCTGGGGCCGACCTGTCCTGCTCATCGAACGTGGCCCCAGCCAATCACGCGGCTCGGCCCGCTCCGTCCCCGGCTTCAGCCTGATCGAAGCGCTTACCAGTTGCCATCAACTCTTTGTGCGCTTTGGGGGGCACGCCGCTGCCGCAGGCTTTACCATCGAGAATAGCAAACTCCCCGAACTCGAAGCCCATCTCTTGGCACTTGCCGCAACCCAACTCAGTGCCGAAGGGATCGAGCCTAGCTTGACGATTGATGCTGACATCCCATTGCAGTGTGTAAACTGGGAACTTTTGAACGAACTTGCACAGCTCGAACCCTTTGGTCAAACCAACCCTACCCCAACCCTGATGAGCAGCAACGTAACCGTCGTAGACGCCCGACCACGTGGGGCCGAAGGCCAACATCTACGCATGCTGTTGCGCCAAAACTCTGGGCCAGTGCTTGAGGCTATCGCCTTCCGTATGGGCCACCTCGCCGAGCCATTGCGCCGCCACCCCCACATTGATGTCGCCTATTACCTCGAAGCGAATGAATGGAACAACGAACGCCGCCTGCAACTCAACGTGCGCGACTTTCGTCGGGCCAAGAGGTAATTCGCCGAAAGGTGGGGGTACGGGTGGGAACCTAGTTCCCTCCCGTACCCCCGCATCCTAGCGAAGCATGGTAAGATACCAATCCTACATCTATTCGTATTTAGTTTAGAGACGCAGAGGAGAGCATCCCATGACCAGTTCTAGTCGTTTCTGGCCGATGGTTTGGATGGCAGGTATCTTTCTGCTGGCCTATTTGCTGACCATGTTCCTCAATCCGATTGATCCGGTGCCTCCCTTTCTGCTACTCTCGTTTCTTGGGGTTATGCTGCTTATGGTCGGGATGGGTGGCGGCTGGCGCGAGGTTAAACCAGGCTATGCCGAGATTCGCCGCGATGTGACCGGCAATTTCCAGGCGTTTACCCAGGGCCATTACCTCTACATCCCCTTCCTCCATACGATTAAGGCGGTTATGCCCAACTATCCGATTCGCTATGAGGATGAGATTGAGCGCATCCAGACCCGTACCTTTCGCATTGCGGCGATTGAGAAGGTGCGGGTGCGCGTCCATTATCATATTGTGAACCATGTGCATTGCTATACCAATCTTGTGCCTACGATGGCTGATCGCATCCGTGAATTGGAGCAGACCGAGCGCCTGAAGCGTACCGATACGGGTATCTGGCTCAAGGCAATTGATGAGGCGCTGCACCAGCGCGTTGATGATAGCGTGCGCGACGAGATTTGGGCTTGGTCGGAGATCCTGGAGCAGGATGAGCAACTTGCACTCCAAACGCCCTTCCCCGCTCCGCCCGGTGCCGAGTATGATCCCTATGGTCTGAGCCTCAATCGGCTGAAATTGGCCCAAAAGGTGCGTGATGACATCAATCGCGTCGTTGGGCGCTATGGGCTACGGGTTGATCAGATTGTCTTTGAGTTGATCGAACTGAACTATGAGTTTGTCAAGATCCGTACCCAGAATAGAGAGCGTGAGTTGTCCAAGGCGGAACATGAGGCGCTGCTGCAAGCCGCTGCCATTCGCCAGAAGGGCTTCGCTGAGGCTGAAGTGCGCGCCCGCAATCTGGCCCTGCTACTCGATGAATTGATCAATAAGCGCGGAATGAGTATGCACGACGCCCTCGTGGGCGAGATTGTGCGAGCCTCGCTCTACAGCGATGGCGAGATGATCTGGAAGGGTGTGATCGAGAAGGGCAACGAGCCGAGTGGCCCGACCAAGGCGGCCTAGAAGCAGGAAGCAGGTAGCAGGTAGTAGGAAGTAGGAAGTAGGAAGCAGGAAGCAGGAAGCAGGAAGCAGGAAGTAGGAAGTAGGAAGCAGGAAGCAGGAAGCAGGAAGCAGGTAGTTGATTGCCCCGTTGCTTGGCCACTCTGAGCAAAGGTTCGTCGGAACGTTCCTGTTTACACCGTAGGTAGTGCCGACGTTAGTCGGCTTCCCATCGATGGCAAAGACCTCAGCCGACTAACGTCGGCACTACGATGCCCGCCCATGGACTATTCAGCATGACAGGCTGCTGGGATACGTAACAATTTCTGCTTCCCTTAGTCGGCTTCCCATCGCTGCCAAAAACCTCAGCCGACTAACGTCGGCACTACGATGCCCGCCGACTATTCAGCATGACAGGCTGCTGGGATACGTAACAATTTCTGCTTACCCAACACAAGCCCGCTGATTAACCTGGCCGGGGTGGGGCACCTCGACCTCTTGCAGCGGCTGTATACCGAGGTATGGTGAAAGCGGGAGAGCGGGAGAGCGGGAGAGCGGGAGAGCGGGAAAGACGATGATTACTCAGATTGAAATTAACGGCTTCAAAACACTACAGACAGCGGTCATCCCGATGCGCCCATTTCTGGCCTTTGCCGGGCCGAATAATGCTGGCAAAAGCAACTTGTTTGATGCCCTGCGCCTGCTTTCCATGCTCCCCAATCACGATCTGCCCGATATTCTGCACATGGTGCGCGGCGATCCCTTCGAGATGTTTACCCTTCAGCCCGATGGATCGTACAGTCGGCGCTTGCATATCGCCGTTGAACTGCTACTCGATCCGACATTTGACGATGAATTTGAAGGTTCTGTCACGCTCAAACGCACATGGTTGCGTTACGAAATGACGATTGAACGTGAAAACCATGATCACAGCCCACGTATCCAGATCGCCGGTGAGCAGTTGTTCGTCAAGGCGAGCGATAAGCGTTTGCCGTGGGCTGCTTCAAAAGCATTTAAGCAGATGTATCTGACTACCAAACGGCGCAATGCGCCCTACATCTCGCTTGATGCGCAAGGTGAAATCACCGTGCATCAGGATGGTGCCGAACGAAGCCGCCCGCGAACTATGCGTCGTGGCACACGTCAATCCATTTTGCAGGTGATTCGTGATGCGGGTGAGTTTCCCCATATCTGCGCCGTACGCAATGAGCTCCTCCGTTGGCGCTTCATTCATCTTGAGCCTGAGGCAATGCGTGAACCAAATGAGATCGATGGCCCGGATCGCATGCTTCACAATGGGCGCTATCTTGCGGCTGCGCTGCACCGGATCATGCGCCACGACCCGAGTGCGCAAGCCGAGATCTCCGCATGGGTGAGCCAGTCTATCCCCGGCACACGGCAGGTACATATTCGCCAACTTGATGAACTCCATCGCTACCTGATCGAACTCGAAACAGTTGATGGACGGTGTTTCTCGTCGCGGGTTCTCTCAGACGGAACCTTGCGCATGCTTGCTCTGCTTGCTCTCCAGTATGATGAAGATCAGGTAGGTCTGATCTGTCTCGAAGAGCCAGAGAACGGTGTCCACCCCCGTCGGCTCAAAACGGTGATTGATCTGCTCAAGAGGTTTGCCACCGATCCCCAGCGCGATGATCTAACCGACGGCCCCCCCATGCCTTTGCGCCAAGTGTTGATCAATACCCATTCGCCCCATTTGGTACGCGAACTGGAACCAGAAGATCTTATATTGGTCGAGGCCATAACCCAGGTGGGGGCTGGGGTGCCGCCCATGCGCTACACGAGCTATCGCCCAATACTTCCGCCGACGAATGGGGCGCTCTTGGTCAACGAGACGGTCCGCGAGTCGATGCAGATGCGCTTGGCGGCTTTGTTGGAAGATCGCGATCTTGGCGCTCTCTGGGTAGATGGTGCCATCGGTGGGGTGCCCTAATGCGAAGCTTGCGGATCGCTTTTGTGGCAGAAGGCGCACGTGACCTGCAAGTCATCCCGGTTTTGATCGAGCGTCTGATTGCTGTAGCCCAACCAGCGCCAGCGCTGCGCTTGAGCATAGATCGCCAGCGCTGGAATACGCGACGCCCATTTAATGCGGCTCTCGTCGAAGTTGTGACACAAGCTGCGTTCCAGTCTGACCTGCTGGTCTGTCATGTTGATGCTGATGCCGGTGATGATCAGCGTGTCCGTCAGTATAAGATTGATCCTGGCATCACTCAGGTAACCACCGCATGTCCACAGACGCTTCCCATCGTGTGGGCTGTACCAGTGCATGCTATCGAGGCGTGGCTGCTTACCGATCCCGAACACTTTGCTGAGGCCATTGGAGCAACGCGACGACATGTGCCTATGTTTCCGCGCCATCCTGATCGCATTCATCGCCACGAGGCCAAGGCGCTGTTCGATCGAACGATTGTCGATCTGCTAGCCAAAACCCAGCGGCAACGTCGTCGGCTTCGTCCCGATCTGTTTGCTGAACTTGTAGCACGTGAGTCTGCGCTGCCCCAACTGCGTCGGCTCCCTGCCTTTCAGTCCTTTGAAGGAGATCTGATGCGCACCCTGGTTGCGTTGGGGTGTCATTTCACAAATCTGAGTGAGGAAGTAGCATGACCGAACGCACCGCTGTCCAAAATCCTATGCTCCGTTACGCCGAGGCTATCGGTTGGCGCTTTGTGCCGCGTGAAGAGGCGCTGCGCCTGCGCGCTGGTGAGATCGGGCGGTTCTTCGCTGATGTGCTTATACCACATTGACATATCCCTTGTCAGCCAAGACGGTTAGACCAAGGTGTTTTGGCAGTACCACATCGCCCACAAACTCGGCGGCAGTTTACCTCTCTCACGCGCTCCCGAAGTAACGCAATGCCAGCCGTAGGCGCTCTTCGAGATCTTCGGGGGCGTCGGCGGGCATGGCGTTGATCGCGGCGCTCGCTTCGGCGCTACTGTAGCCCAGGCTGGTGAGGAGTTCGCCGAGTTCGTTGTTGAGCGCAACTGCCGCCGCTGTTGCGCCAGTAGGCGGGGGCGGCAGGGTGGCAAGATCGAGTTTGCCCTTTAATTCCAACACCAGCCGCTCGGCGGTCTTTTTGCCAACACCAGGAGCGCGCGCTAGGCGCGCGGTGTCGCCATGGGCTATGGCACCGCCGATCTCCGCAGGGGTGCCCGTCGAGAGCAGCCCTAGGGCGACGCGTGGCCCTACGCCAGAGACGCTCATAAGCCGCTCGAAGAGGCTGCGCTGTTCGCTGTTGGCAAAGCCGTAGAGCGTGAGCGCGTCTTCGCGTACAATGAGGACGGTGTAGAGCAGCATGGTGTCACCAATTGCCCCGGCGTTGGCTAACACCGGACGCGGCGCATAGACTAAGAAGCCGACGCCGTGGGTTTCGATGACGAGATGGTCACTGCCGATATGGGCGATGGTTCCGCGCAAGCGTGCGATCATGAGCGCTATTGTAGCATAACCATTTGTGAGGGCGCGAGGATGCGCCTCCCGCGTCGTCGCCTCCCGCGTCGTCGCCTCCCGCGTCGTCGCCTCCCACGTCGTCGCCTCCCGCGTCGTCGCCTCTTCTGAACCTTGCCTAGTTGCCCAATCTGCTCCTTTGGTAGCGGTTTTTCACTTGTACACAAGCTTCAAAGCACGTAGACTAACAATAAGTCAGTTTTGACTATTCAGATGTGAGGAGGGTCTCATGCGCTTTGTCTTCCTGAGTACGCAGGACAACTATACGGTGGGCTTGCGTGCGGCGGCGGCGGCGATCAACCGCGAGTATCAACTCGATCTGCAGGTGGCGGTCTATCTGGCGGCGGATCTGGGCGATCCGGTGCGGTGCGCACGGATTGAGGCGGATGTCTTGGCCGCTGATCTTGTGGTGGGCGCGATGCTCTTTGGTGAAGCCTATGTGCGCCCGTTGGAGCAGATCTTTGCGCGTGCGACCTGCCCGCTGGCGATTATTATGAGTAATCCTGCGCTGGCGAAGTTTACCCGTTTGGGGAAGTTTACGCTGAGTGGCAAGGACGATGAGCAGGATGGTCATCGCGGGATGATGAACGCGCTGCGCCCCAAGCATGGCCACGGTGAGGCGTCGCGCCAGTTGGCGCTGGTCAAGAATCTCACGCGCATGCTCAAGTATCTGCCGGGGCGTATGCGTGATCTGCATACCTTCATTGTGCTGCACCAGTTTTGGGTACACAATAGCCCCGATAATCTGCGGCGTATGCTGTGTCTTTTGGTTGAGCGCTATGTGCCTGGCATGAAGGGGCGCTTGCCGGTGGAAGAGCCCTTCCTCTACCCCGATCTGGCGATCTGGCACCCCGATGCGCCTGCGCCTTTTGCCGATCTGAAGAGCTATGAGAAGTGGCAGCGCAAGCGCCGCAAGCGGCTCGATCAGGGGGTGGTGGGCCTATTAACGCTGCGGGTGATTGCGCTCTGTGACAATGTGGCCCACTTGACGGCCTTGATTCGTGCCCTTGAAGCCCGTGGGATTGAGGCGCGTTTGGCCTATTCGGCGGCCCTCGATAATCGCCCGGCCCTCGATGCCTTTTTTTCTACCAGCGAAACCCAGAGCAGCGGCAAGGTGCAACGCTACCTACGCGAACTGGTGCGCCGTCCGGCCAATGGCGATCCGTCACCCCGCCGTTCGCTGATCGATCTACTCGTTACGACCTCCGGTTTTGCGCTTGCCGGCGGGATGGCGCAGAGTCGCCCGAAGGAGGCAAATGAAGCCCTGGATGCGCTGGATGTTCCCTTTCTGCAAACGATTCCGTTGGTCTTCCAACGGGTAGAGCAGTGGCGCAACGATGATCGTGGCCTCAGCCCGATGCACCTGGCGATGAATGTGGCCCTTGGCGAGCTTGAGGGCGTTACGGAGCCATTGGTCTATGGCGGGCCGTCGGGTGAGGAGGGTGTCGCGGTGCCCATCCCAGAGCAGATTGAGCGCTTTGCCGACCGCGTGGCGCGGCGGGTGGCGCTGGGCCGTAAGCCCAACAGTGCCAAGAAGGTGGCGCTGGTGCTCTTCAATTTTCCACCCAACATGGGCAGCGTTGGCACCGCCGCCTACCTCGATGTCTTTGCCAGTGTCTACCGGCTGCTTCAGGAGCTACAGGCGCAAGGCTATAGCGTTGAGTTGCCGGAGAGCGCCGATGCGCTGCGGCGCATGCTCACCGAGGGTAATGCGCTGGTGCATGGTACCGATGCGAATGTGGCGGCTACGTTGAGCGTTGAGGAGTATCGGCGTATCTTTCCCCACTATGTGGATATTGAACCATTCTGGGGGCCAGCGCCGGGCGATCTGTTGAGCGATGGTAAACGCTTGCTGATTCAGGGGCGTCAGTTTGGCCATGTCTTTATTGGCATCCAGCCGACCTTTGGTTATGAACGCGATCCCATGCGTATGCTGATGGCGCGTGATGCCGCGCCGCACCACGGGTTCGCCGCCTTCTATGCCTGGCTCGACCGCGCCTTTGGGGCGGATGCGGTGATCCATATTGGTACCCACGGTGCGTTGGAGTTTATGCCGGGCAAACAGGCCGGGCTTGGCCCTGAATGTTGGCCTGCACGCCTGCTCGGCCCGCTGCCTAACATCTACTACTACTGTGTCAATAATCCCAGCGAGGGCACGATTGCCAAGCGCCGGGGGGCCGCGACGTTGGTGAGTTACCTCGTGCCGCCGGTGCAGCAGGCTGGTCTCTATAAAGGGCTGCTGCAACTGAAAGATAGCCTCCAGCAGTACCAAGAGCGCCCCGATCCTGAGTTGCTCGCCAGCATCTATGAGCAGGCGGAGCGTCTGGGGTTGGGGGGCGAGGATGCGGGAGGCGAAGCAGGGAGAGGCGAGGCAGGGAGAGGCGGGGATGCGGGAGATGAAGCGGTGGGGCAGGCTTTGGCCCGTCTTAGCCACCGTTTGCTTGAGGTAGAACAGCGGCTCATTCCGGTGGGGCTGCATGTGTTGGGGCAGCCGCCTGCGGGTGAGGAGTTGGTGGACATTCTGAGTATGGTGGCCACCTTCAACCGCCCGGCGGGTGGTGGGGCCAATCTACCAGAGTTGGTTGCAGCGGGACTAGGCTTTGAGTATGCCAAACTCTGCCAGCAACTCAATCAGGATAGCACCGCGCAAGCGCAGTATCGGCAGGTGGATGCGGCATGCCGTGCTGCGGTGGCGCGCCTTGTGGCGGGTGAACCGCTGAGTGCCCCAGGGGTTGCGCCTGATGCGCTGGCCCCACTTGCTACGATGCTCAACGATCTCTTGGCGCGCCTACGGGTTGATGGCGAGCTACCGGGGCTCTTGCGCGCTCTTGGGGGCGGCTTCATACCCGCTTCGCCCGGCAACGACATCGTGCGCAACCCGGCGGTCGTGCCCACCGGGCGCAACATCCACGGCCTCGACCCCTACCGCATGCCCTCCGAGGCGGCACAGATCAGTGGGACGCAGTGTGTCAATGAGTTGCTAGAGGGGCTGCGGCGCAGCGAAGGGGCTTACCCGGAGACGGTCGCAATGGTGTTGTGGGGCACCGATAACCTCAAGACCAGCGGCGAAGGGGTGGCGCAAGCCTTGGCCTTGATGGGAGCGCGTCCGGTGATGGACGAGTTGGGCAAAATTGCCGATGTGGCTCTGATTCCCCTGGCCGAACTGGGCCGCCCGCGGATTGATGTGGTCTGCACCGTCAGTGGTATCTTCCGCGACCTCATGGCCCACCAAGCCATGCTGATTGACAAAGCGGCCCGTTTGGCCGCCGCTGCCGACGAGCCGGAAGCGGCCAATTTTATCCGCAAGCACGCCCGTAGCCAGGCGGTTGCGCTTGACATAAACATTGACGAAGCGGCGGCGCGGGTCTTCTCCAACGCCCCTGGCAGCTACGGGGCCAACGTCAACCACATGGTTGAGCAGAGCAGTTGGGAGGACGACAGCCAACTGGGTGATGTCTTCATGACGCGCAAAGGCTTCGCGCTCGACAGCAACGGCGAATGGTACGAAGCGCGCCCACTGCTCGAACAGACGCTCAGTACCGTGCAGGCCACCTTCCAGAACGTAGACAGCGTTGAGACCGGTATCTCCGATGTGGATCACTACTACGAGTATCTCGGCGGCGTCACCAAGAGCGTCGAGAAGCTACGCGGGGCACGGCCCAAAGTGATGGTCGCCGAAGTGGAGGCGTTCAGCGGGCCGGGCAGCGGGCGGGTACGCAGCTTAGAGCAGATCGTGCGCCTCGAAAGCCGCGCCAAGCTCCTCAACCCCAAATGGTTTGAAGGCATGCTCGCCCACGGCTACGAAGGTGCCCACGAGATCGAAGTGCGCCTCAGCAACACCTACGGCTGGAGCGCCACGGCCAACGCAGTGGACGGCTGGGTCTACCAAGGGGTCGCCGAGACCTACCTGCTCGACGAAGCCATGCGCGAGCGGCTATCCAAGCTCAACCCGCAAGCGGCGGCGGGCATGGCGCGACGGCTGCTTGAGGCAAACGAACGGGGCTTCTGGGAGGCCGACGAAGCCACATTGGAGCAGTTGCGCGGCATCTATGCTGATCTGGAAGATCAGATGGAGGGAGTGCGGTAAACTAGGAGCGCCTCCCGGCATGGGGTTCGGAGGATGCGTAGCTTCCCCCGAAGAAATTCTTTGTTAGCGCGAAGAAGTTCTGGGCCGCGCCGCTTGGCTTCGACAGGCTCAGCCAGCGTCGCGGTGGCTGCGAACCCAAGGCTTCTTCGCGCTAACAACTTCTTTTCGTTCGTTGTGGCGGCGAAGCCACCACAACGAACGAAAAAAGATAATGAAAGGTAATGGTATTTTCGTGTCAGATCTGAACCAACGCATCGCCGACTTCCTAGCCCAGCGGCGCATCGCTGTGGCTGGCCTCTCGACCAAACGCCAGATTACGGGCAACCTGATCTACCGCAAACTCAAGGGTGCTGGGTATGAACTTGTGCCGATTATGCCCGCTGGGGGTGAGTTTGAAGGCGACCAGAGCTACCCCGATCTCATGGCCGTACCGGGCAAGCTTGATGGCATCTTTATCGCCACCCGCCCGGAGGTGACCACGACATTGGTGCAACAGGCAGTTGACGTGGGGGTACCGCGCATCTGGATGCACGAATCGCTGGTCAAAGCGGCAAGTAGCGTTTCGCAAGAGGGGGTCATGCTTGCCCAGCAGCACGGAATTGCACTCATCGCTGGTTCCTGCCCCATGATGCATGTGCAGCCAGTAGATTTTGCCCATCGCTGCATGTGTTGGCTGATGAAGGTCACGAAACGCATGCCTGCATAGCGTTCCTCACCCATGCAACTTTGCCCGCGCCAAGGCCAACGCTTCGGCGCGGGTCGTAATTTCGCCTGCGGCTTGTGCTTCGCCGATTTCACGTAATAAGGCACCGAGCTGCGGCCCTGGGCTGAGGCTGAGGATATCCATCAGGTCGTGCCCGTTGACCAAGGGCTTAGGCTGTTCGGGCGCGGGGCTGTAGCCCGCATGCAACACCTGCTCTATCCAAGCCACATGGGTCGTCCACGCCTGCGGGTTGAGCGTTGGCCCCCGCGTCGCAAGGTGATCGGCGAGTTCGTGTAGCAACACATCGGGCGCGGCTGGCTCGAGGTCGCGGAAGAAACGCGCAATGGCGCGTGCGCTCACCACTTCGGCGTTCCGCAACTGGCCGGGGCGCATGTGTTCGCGCACAATCAACCTGACGTAGCCGCTTTCGTTGCGACTGATGCGCAGGCGGCGGCAGATCTGTAGAGCAACTTCCGCCCCTTGGCTCTGGTGGCCGTGGAAGTTGACGCTACCATCGGGCTGTTGGGCTTTGCATTGTGGCTTGGCGTTGTCGTGCAGCAGTGCGGCGAACTTGAGCAAAGCGCTCCGGCGGTAACTGCCGCCGCCCCGCGTTTCGTTGAGCAGGCTAACCAACATGGCGGCATAGGGAATGGTTCCGCTCAAGTTGGGGTTGTGCTGTAACGCCACTGGTAGGGCTGTAATACCAATGACCCTTGAACATGCCGCATTATCAAGAACGCTAACGTCCATTGGGACGCCATGTTCGGCAATCTGCAATCTGCAATCTACAATCGTACATGGTATAAGCTCCGCAGGCAGCGGCTCGCCCCGCATCTGCCCGATCAGCCAGTCGAGCGCAGCGACCGTTTCGAGGCTGTGGGCCAGCACAGGCAAAAAGTGGATGCGCGGTTGCTCACAGTTGCGCGCCGCTTCCAGTTCGGGTATCAGCAGCGTTAGTGCCCCGCACGCATCCAGATAGCGCAACCAAGGTGCGGCGTAAGGGGCATCGAGCAGACGCAACAGTTCGTCGCGACAGCGCTCAGGTGCAACCGTTGCGAGCCGTGGTGCTGCCGCGTGCATGAGTGGGGCCAACTCGTCGGCTGGACGTAGGCCCAGGTGGGCGCAGAAGCGGGCGGCACGCAGGACCCGCACCGGATCGTCAAGCAGACTGGTGCTGCTACAGGGGCGCAACATGCCTGCCATCAAGTCGGCCTGCCCGCCGGTTGGATCGATTAGTTCACCTGCTGATGCCCCAAGGGGCAGCGCCAACGCATTGATCGTAAAGTCGCGGCAGCGCAAATCGGCTTCAATGCTTGGCCCGCGTAGCGCCGCAAGATCGAGGGTGAGCGGCGGATCGCTGCGGGTCACAATCCGCCCAGTGGCGCGGGTGGCATCGAGGGGCACGAAGGCGGCATCCGTCGCATCCGCATAGGCACGCGCCAAGGCAAAACCATCGCCCGCCAGGGCAAGATCGAAATCCACCGGCACCCTGCCACGCAACAGATCACGAACGCTGCCCCCAACCAGCCAGAGTTGCACCCCTTGGGCCGCAGCGAAGGCACTCAGGTCGGTGAGAATAGCAGGGAGTGAGCAGTGCATGAGCAACAATATCTTTCAAGGCAATGAGGCAACACCTTGCAAATAAGCCCTTTGCCCCCCTTCCCAACCCTCCCCCCGTAGGGTTCATGGGCGGACAGAAAATATGTACGTTGCCACGCAAAAACCGCGTTGCAACACCAAGAATCTTGCTGTCTTCGCCCCCTCTCCCACTTGTGGGAGAGGCGATGCCCGGTTGGTGAGCCTGTCGAACCAGATCCTGTCGAACCAGAGCCTGTCGAACCAGAGCCTGTCGAACCAGAGCCTGTCGAAGGGGGAAGGGGGGGGAGGGCCAACCGGCACATCTCCATCAGGAATCCGCAGGTACCCGCACAAGAATTCTGTCCGCCCTTAAACCCCGTAGGGGGGAGGTTGGGGGAGCGCGGATCAGGCTTCAGCCGGCTAAAGCCGGCACTCCAACGCGTGCCCACGAGCTTTTCAGACAGCTTCTTAGACCAACTCCCACATCCGCACGGTGGCATCAAAGCTACCAGTAAGCAACAGCTTGCCGTCAGGGCTAAAGGCCAGCGAGGTAACCCCTTCGCTATGGCCGCTACCCACCGCCACCGGCGCACCATCAGTGGCGCGCCAGAGCCGCACGGCGCGTCCGTAGTCGCCACTGGCCAGCAGTTTGCCATCAGGGCTAAAGGCCAAACTAAAGATCGCCCCGCGCTCTACGGCCAAGGCATAGAGCAACGCACCATCAGCGACACGCCACACCCGAATGGTTTGATCGCTGCCAGCACTGGCCAACAACTCACCTGTAGGGTTAAAAGCAAGGCTAAAGACGGCATCTTGGTGGCCCTGCAACTCCTCTAGTAGCGCCCCATCGCGCATGCGCCACAGCCGCACCTGGCGGTCGTGACTACCACTGGCCAACAGCTTGCCCGTGGGGCTGATGGCCACACAGTTGACCGCCCCCCGATGCTCGGCTAATACTCGTTCAAGGCCGCCATCCTGCATGCGCCAGAGCCGCACAGTGCGATCCCAACTGCCACTGGCCAACAACTCGCCGTTGGGCGTATAGGCCAAGCCAAAGACCGCTCCCTGGTGGCCATCCTGATCACACAGCGTCCGTAGGGGCTGGCCATCGGCCACATGCCAGAGTTGCACCCGCTGGTTGCGTCCAGCCGCGGCCACGATGCCTCCTTCAGGATGAAAGCCGACCGTATTGATCTCGCCCAGATCGCTCTGCAGGGTCTGGATCAAGTAGCCATCGGCCATTTGCCAGAGGCGGGCCACCCCATCCCAAGAGCCAGTGACGATCAGTGATCCATCGGGGCTACAGGCAACCCCATTTACGAGACTCTTGACATGCAGGACGCGCAACGGATTCAGTTGCGAAGGGAGTGCGCCAGTTGCAGCCTCACTACGCCTGATTGGAACTTCTGGTACATCTGTGCTTTGCTCGGAGACACTTGCGGCGGCGCTGGCATACTCAAGCAGCATTGGTTCCGATTGGAGACCATGGCCATGGTGCAACATAAAATGGCGATGATGTTCAGCCAAAAAGCGCCGTCCAGGGGCAGCACAACTATCATTCGGCTGACGCAACTGGGCACCACTCAGTTCGGCATAGGGCGTACCGGCCAAAGAGGCGGCCACACTCACACTGAAATCGAGCGGATCGCAGGCAATCAGCCCGGCGCGAAAGAGGCGGGCCACATCGGCACGGAGCACAAGCGTATTGTTGGGTGAAGCAGTGGCACGCGGATCGATCAAGACCAGATCAAGCGCCTCGACTACGCGACAACCTGTGAGGGCACACTGCTCGCCATAGCACACCAACAACTCAGCCCGCAAAAGGGCATGCGGGGTCATGGTTACTCCACCAACACCGAGATTGGCATCTGACATATGCGGTACTACTCTCTTCGTTGTTGTATTGCGGCGGGGCAGCCACCTTATAGTATACGCTGTTCTGTTGATGAGGGCTACGCCATTTTTTGTTCCATGTTGGCGGCGAAGCCGCCAACATGGAACAACAAGAGTTTTTTTGGGGGAGGCGAAGCCTCCCCCAAACCCCCGCCGAGGGCTTAACGTCATGCACATCAGCACACATCGTTACCGCTTCATGCTATACTGCGAACATAGGAAACCATGGTTCGCCCGCATTTGGTTAAAACTGCGTTTGGTAATTGCTCGGTGCCAGATTTTGTCTATACTAGGTACCAGTATATCGTTCTAGCAACGACTGCCTGTATGGTCCGTCGGGAGTGAAGAGCAATGCTTGAGCCGGGGGCCATCCTCCAAGATCGCTATAAAGTCATTGCAGCCATCGGCAAAGGCGGCATGGGTTCAGTCTACCGTGCGCGCGATCTGCGCCTCCGCACCGATGTTGCCCTCAAAGAGACTCTCTTTAACGACGAGGTCTATCGGCGTGCCTTTGAACATGAAGCCCAAGTGCTGGCACGCTTGCGCCATCAGGCTCTGCCCCGGGTGATTGACCACTTCATCGAAGGCCCCGGTCAGTTCCTCGTTATGGAGTTTATCCATGGTGAAGACCTAGGGAACCAGTTGGTGCGCTTGGGTCAACGCTTCGCAACGCAACAAGCCATGCCCATGATTCTGCGTTGGGCCGACCAGTTGCTTGATGCGTTGCACTATCTTCATACACGCCCTTCGCCCGTCTATCACCGCGATATTAAACCCAAAAACCTAAAACTTACCCAAACCTACGATATTATTTTGCTCGATTTTGGCCTTGCCCGTGGTGGCATGACGGTGGCCGTTCATCCCGATCAAGTGGCTGAGGCTGCGGCTAACGAACGCAAGATCTATGGCTTTACCCCGCCCTATGCGCCGATTGAACAGATGCGCGATGGTGAACCCGATACACGCAGCGATCTCTATGCCCTTGGAGCGACGATCTACCACCTGCTGACGGCAACCCTCCCGGCGGATGCGATGACGCGCATGGCCCGCATGATCAAGGGCCAACCCGACCCAATTAAGCCAATTCGCAGCCTTGCGCCCCACGTCCCCGAAGCGATTGCGGCGGTCTTTGAACATTCACTCGCGGTCATGCTCGACGACCGCCCCGCCTCAGCCCGCGAGATGCGTATTGCTCTAGCCCATGCGCGCAGTGGAGGGAGTCGTCCCGCCGCGCCAACCATTGTTGAATCACAACCTGCCGTTGCAGCCCCTCAGCCCCAAGCGCACCAAGCGATTACCAATCCACAGCCTGGGACGCAGGTGAGCCAGCCTACCCAAGCGCATCCCCCGCTGACCGGCATGCAGCCGAGCCTGACGTCATTCCCCGGTTCCATTACGCCGAGCATGTCGCAACCCGAAAGCCAACCAGGGGCTACCCCAATTGGCTCGCTGTTGCGTATGCTCACAACCGGGAGTCCGATCCGTTCGATTGCCTTTAGCCCTTTGGGCGATCTGCTGGCTGCGGGCTATGACGACCATACGATTGGCATCTGGAATCTCAATAACTACACCCATTTAACCACGCTCAAAGGCCACAGCAGCAGTGTGCGCGGGGTTCGCTTTGCGCCTCATGGTGGTCTGCTCGCTTCAGGCAGCGATGACGAGAGCATCCGGCTCTGGCGTGTCGCCGATGGTTCGAGCCTGCGCCGCTTGAATCTTACCGGCTGCCCCATCGAGAGCATCGCCTTTAGCCCCGATGGCAACTACCTCGCTGCGGGTGGTTGGGGCGGCACCATTGCGCTCTGCGCCATTGAAGATACCCGCATCAGCATTGCGGAAAACCTACCCTGCCCCTTCGTCCACAGCCTTACCTTCAGCCCCGATGGGCAGATGCTGGCCGCTGGTGCTTATGATGGCACCATTTACCGCTGGGATCTGCAGGAGCAGCGCCCCCTAGACCCATTGGCCGGCTTCTCGACCATTATTCTCTCGCTCTCCTTTAGCCCCGATGGCGAATACCTCGCCGCCAGTAGCAACAATAGCGTGCAAGTCTGGCGCATGAGCGACGAACGCCCCATCGAGGAGCTACGTGGCCACAAAGGCCCCATCCACGACCTCGCCTTCAGCCCTGATTCCAGTATCCTCGCCACTGGCAGCGAAGACAAAACCGTGCGGCTTTGGCGCATCGGCGATGGCACCATGATCCCCATTTCGCTTGATCACCGCGCTGGCGTCGCCACCATCAGCTACAGCCCCAACGGCATCACCCTCGCCACCGGCAGCCACGATGGACGCATCTACCTCTGGAAGGTTGGGGGATAGGCGCTGTCTGGGTACGCGGACCTTGAGGAACGGAACAACACTGGAGTGCCTTCGCCCCTCTCCCACAACGTGGGAGAGGGGACGGGGGTGAGGGCCGCTTAGAAGCTGTCTGAAAAACCGGGGGGCACACGCCACTGGGATGCCTTCGCCCCTCTCCCACAACGTGGGAGAGGGGACGGGGGTGAGGGCCGCTTAGGGAAGCGGATGTTGTTGATTGCCCCGTTGTTTTGTCATCCTGAGAGGCCGTAGGTAGTGCCGACTTATGGTCTTCCAGAAATTAATCCGCTATCCCAGTCCAACATACTGTAAAAGCTTTGGCGACCCGGTCGTGAAGGAGGC
>NZ_NQWI01000288.1 GCF_002532535.1 Candidatus Viridilinea mediisalina | reverse complement strand
TTATACCAATTACCATTGAACATTCCGCATTGTTGTGATACACTGAAATTACCCGTTTTCGTGTCGAGATCAAAGAGGTAGCCATGAACCGTGCCGCACCAAGCATCACCGAGTCAGCAGAAGAACTGAAGGCCTTGCTTAAGGCGGAAGATGATACCAAACAGGCGCAACGCCTGCATATGCTGTACCTGTTTGCTAGCAACCAGGTCAAAACACGCAAGGAAGCGGCGGCGATCTTGGGGGTGCATCGCGATACGATCGGCGCATGGGTAGCTCAGTATGCTGCGGGAGGACGCGACGCCCTGCTCGACGTGTATGTCGCCGCAGGCCGAGCGCCAAGCATCACCCCGGAGGTGGAAGTGGCATTGCGGGAGGCGCTGGCGAATCCCAGTGGTTTTGCGTCGTATAGTGAGATTGTGAACTGGCTCTGGAAAGAACATGGCATTCGTCTTGCGTATTCCACCGTGCATACGCTGGTTCGCTATAAGCTCAACGCGCGGCCCAAAGTGGCGCGACCGAGCAACCAAAAAAAAAGCCGGAAGCCATTGAGGAGTTCAAAGCGGAAGTCGTCGAGCGAATCAGCGCAGCGATTCCTGCCGACAATGACAAACCGCTGAACGTGTGGACTCAAGACGAGAGCCGCTGGGGGTTGATAACCATCCTGCGCCGCCGCATCACCCTGGAGGGGGTGAAGCCGATCCTGAAGACGCAGCATCAGTATGACAACAGTTGGCTTTACGGCGCGGTCGCACCAGAGAGTGGAGAACGGTTTTTTCTCCTCCTACCCCGACTGGATGCCACCAACATGCAGATCTTCTTGGATCAGTTTGCCGAAGCCCATGTCGATACCTTCAATGTGATGCTGATGGATCGCAGTGGCGCACATACGGCGAAATGTCTGCGCATCCCTGACAACATCGCCCTCGTCTTCTTTGCTCCAGCCTGCCCAGAACTCAACCCAACAGAGCGCCTCTGGGAAGACCTTCGTGGCAAACTCGCAGGACAATGCTTTGCCCATCTTGACTGCTTGGAAGATGAACTCTGCGCACACTTGGAGCAATACACCGACTCCGTCGTGCAATCCCTGACCGGATACCCCTACCTCCGGGAGGCGATTAATGCGGTATGTTCATAGGTAATTGGTATTAC